>JBDSOQ010000150.1:0-3339 GCA_039914755.1 Nitrosospira sp.
GGCATATAACGCGTCTCGGGGTCTTTGCCGAGATTGCCAATGAGTATTACCTTGTTGACTGATGCCATTATGCTTCTCCCCCCAATAATTGAACAACGCCTTCTTCGTCGAAACCTCTCATATCCACTTTCAGGTAGGCCACGCCTTCGCTCGCGAGCACCAGCGCCTCATGCACGCCGGGCAGCGCCGCCAATTGGCGGGATAGGCCGCTGGCCGTGCCTGTATCCATCTCTTGCACATGGTACATTTTGGTGCGTACAGCGGCAGGGGCTTTCATGGTAACGGCAAAAACAAGCCATAATGTAAGCAGGGCTCCGCAGAACGCATAGAGTGCAGAGGCCCCATAATGCTGATACAAATAGCCACCCGCGGTTGCACCTACGAATGCGCCGAGAAATTGGACACTGCTATAGACGCCAATGGCGGTGCCTTTCGCGCCCACCGGCGCAATCTTGGAAATGAGCGAGGGCAAAGTCGCTTCCAGAAGGTTGAAGGCGGTGAAGAATACCAGCAACGCCAAGGTCGTTCCCCATAGCGAATCGAAGGCATAGGCCAGCATCACCTGGCTGGCAAGCAATACAGCCACCGAAATGACGAATATCTGCTTGAGCTTGGCCTTTTTTTCGCCATAAATGATCGCCGGAACAATCAATACCATGGAAAGGAGCAGTACCGGCAAATATACCTGCCAGTGGTGGTCCGCCGCCAGTCCGGTTGTTCGTAACGACAATGGCACCACCAGCCACAGCGCCATCAATGTCGCGTGCAATGCAAACACACCGAAATCCAGGCGCAGCAGTTGCGGGTTGCGCAACACATTCCGGAAACGTCCGGCGGATGCTTCGGTATCGGAATGGAAGCGGCTGATTACCGGATCGGGAATGATTTTGAAAACAACCACCATCGCCAGTAGTGCCAGCACGCCGGTCATGGCAAAAATTCCCGGCACACCGATCACATTATTTAGTGCTGGCGCAATAATTAACGAGAGTGCGAAGGTCGCACCTATGGTCATGCCGATCGCGGCCATTGCCTTGGTCCGGTGCTCTTCACGAGTAAGGTCGGCGGCAAGCGCCATCACAGCCGCGGAAATCGCCCCCGCACCCTGGATGACGCGCCCAAGGATCACCACGTAAATATCGGTGGCGGATGCAGCTACAAAACTGCCGATTGCGAACAGGATCAATCCGATGTAAATGACAGGCTTGCGGCCGATACGGTCGGACAGCCAGCCAAACGGAATCTGCAGTATAGCCTGAGTCAACCCATATGCGCCAAGCGCGATACCCACCAGCGTATAGCTGACGCCACCGGGTAGATGTTCGGCATAGAACGCGAATACCGGCAGAATGATGAACATCCCCAACATGCGCAGCCCGTAAATTCCCGCCAGGCCGGCTGTAGCGCGCAACTCTATCGGCGACATTTTATCGGGAGGTAATGAGGAGGACATGAATCAGATTGGGGAAATGCGGAAAGTTGCGTATATTAACAGGTTTGACTGGCACTCAGATAGCCTCGACTCAGGATGTTACGGATAGTCCAAGTAACGACATGTCGTCGCAGGTAGTCTATGAGCAGCCAAATGGAAGCAGTCGATGGAACTTATAAAAATTCGCGGTGCGCGTACGCACAATCTCAAAAACATCAGTCTTGATTTGCCGCGAAACAAACTGATCGTCATCACCGGCTTGTCCGGGTCCGGCAAGTCTTCGCTCGCGTTCGACACCCTGTATGCGGAAGGCCAGCGGCGCTATGTGGAATCGCTCTCGGCGTATGCGCGCCAGTTTCTGCAATTGATGGAAAAACCCGACGTCGATCTGATAGAGGGGCTGTCTCCCGCCATAGCCATAGAGCAAAAAGCGACTTCGCATAACCCGCGCTCCACCGTCGGCACCGTTACCGAAATACATGACTATATGCGCCTGCTGTTTGCGCGCGTGGGCGACCCGCAGTGCCCTGATCACGGCATCACGCTGACGGTGCAAAGCGTCTCGCAAATGGTCGATCATGTCATGCGGCTACCGGCTGAAACCAGGCTGATGATACTGGCGCCGCTGGTGGTGGGGCGCAAGGGCGAGCAAATGGATCTGATCGATGAGCTGCGCGCACAGGGCTTTGTGCGGCTGCGAATCGATGGTGAAGTGCATGAGATCGATACGCTGCCGAAGTTGCAGAAAAATAAAAAGCATACGGTGGAAGTCGTGGTGGACAGGCTCAAAGTTTCGCCCGATTCCAAGCAGCGGCTGGCGGAATCGTTCGAAACCGCGCTGCGCCATGCCGACGGACGCGCTTTGGCGGTGGAAATGGATTCGGGCCATGAGCATCTTTTTTCGGCCAGGTTCAGTTGTCCGGTATGCAGCTACTCCCTGCCGGAACTCGAACCCCGCTTATTTTCCTTCAACAACCCGATGGGTGCGTGCCCCAAGTGTGACGGCCTGGGGAAAATAACCTTTTTCGATCCCAAGCGGGTGGTGGCTTTTCCTCATCTGTCGCTGGCTTCCGGCGCGATCAAGAGCTGGGATCGGCGTAATCAATTTTATTACCAGTTGCTGGCGAGCCTTGCCAACCACTACGATTTTGATCTGGAAGTACACTTTGAACAGCTTGCCGAAAATCTGCAGGATATTATCCTGCATGGATCAGCCAAGGAAAAAATCTCTTTCTCGTATTTGAACGAGAGCGGTAAACGCAACTATCGCAAGCATACCTTTGAAGGCATCATTCCCAATCTGGAGCGGCGTTACAAGGAAACCGAATCGCTCGCCGTGCGTGAGGAACTGGCGAAATACCTCAATTCCCAAACCTGCCCTGAATGTGGCGGAACCCGGCTACGCCGCGAAGCACGCCATGTCCACGTGGGAGGGCGCGCTATTTATGAAGTCAACGCGCTGCCGCTGAAGGAAGCGAAGGTTTTTTTTGACCAGGTAACACTGACGGGGCACAAATTTGCCATCGCGGAAAGAATCATCAAGGAGATTTCCAGCCGCATATTATTTCTCAACAATGTCGGGTTGGATTACTTGTCGCTGGACCGTTCCGCCGACACCTTGTCGGGTGGAGAATCCCAGCGCATCCGCCTCGCCAGCCAGATCGGATCAGGCCTGACCGGCGTAATGTATGTGCTGGATGAGCCGTCCATCGGGCTGCATCAGCGGGACAATGGACGCCTGCTGGAAACGCTCAAGAATCTGCGTGATCTCGGCAATAGTGTCATCGTGGTGGAACATGACCAGGACGCCATACTTACCGCCGATCATGTGGTGGACATGGGCCCGGGTGCGGGCGAGCATGGCGGATTGATCATCGCACAGGGAACACCCGAGGCTATTCAACAGG
>JBDSOQ010000175.1:0-3226 GCA_039914755.1 Nitrosospira sp.
AGCTGGCGCGTCATATCGGAATAGCGGAAAAGACAGAGAGGTCCTCTACAGCAGCCACTGTCCGGCGGATGAGCTCGTGGTTGATCTCCAGTTTTATCATTCCACCGACAGCGAGTGACACAACCATTGCTTCAAAGGGATAGATAAGGTGAGCGCGGTATCTCTGCAATAGGTCAGTGCTATCGATGCCCGTGATTCCGTTATCTCTGAGCCCCTGTGTATAAACCGATAAAAGTTTTGTCTCGTGAGCCCGACGGACTTCCGGATTAAGCGCAGTCGCAAGAAAATAGGCAACGTCTCCTATGCCTTCGCCGAAGCGTACAAGCTGCCAATCAAGAAGGCCAGGTTGAGACTGGTTCCAGAATAGATTGCCGGGATGGCAATCATGATGAACGAGTGTTTGCGGCGCATTAGAAAGAAAACGCATTACCTGGTGGCGATTTCGCGCATAGCGAACGGCCAGTGGATAAAGAGCCGGAGGGATGAGTTTTCCAGCCCGATGCAATCCTCGTTTCATCAATGGAACAGCCAGGGCGGTGCCCAGATGATCTTCCAGGCGACGTACCGGTGCCGCCAGCCAGTGATAAGTTCGCGCGAGATCGGCTTTTCCCCAGAAATGGGCATGAATGCGGGCAAGCTGTTCAATAACGAGCGTAGCCTGTGCCGCCGTCAGGGCATTGCCGGTATGTCCGGCAATCGCGCCGAATTCTGTTACGTCGCTCAGAACCAGCGTCGATCCTTTCCCCAGCATGCTCTGTGCCGCCAATAGACCGGGTATCGCGATGGGTATGGCTTGAGCGGCTTCATTATAGAAGCGCACCTCTGTATGTAACAATCTTGGCAAAGCGGTAATCATTCTTGCGCGCCACGTCAGCGATGGCAGTTTTACGAACCACTGTCTAGGCAGTGCTGCAGGCCCATCGTGCTCAATTGCGAGACGAATCCGCGTGGTCGTGCCGATATCGACGGAAACAATATTCACGTTCGATACGATTGTACTGGAATGATGTTTGTTAATGACACGCTGAGCCCAGCCAACGTTCAAATCGCCGGGCCGGTGTGCAAGAATATTATGATTCATCACTGCCTGCCTCCAGAGGAGTCAATCGCAATTGCTGTATAGGCGGCACATACATCCGTAGCGAATTAACCATGCTACCCGCATTGATTCCAATATACAAAAAAAGGGAGCCAATGGCTCCCTTTTTGAAATGGTAGATGGATAGGCCTGTGTCCAAAACTAGTAGTCTTTGGCCTTCCATTTGCTGTCGAAGCGCGTTTCCTTGGTGTCGAAGTCCTGCCAGACATAGCCAGGTGTGATTATCGGCTCGGTTGGAACGTAGAACGTCACCAGATCGACGATGCCGGTCAACGATCGACCAATCCCGGATACGATTCCAGAAAACACCCCGGTCGTAAGTCCATAGCCTATGCCTTTTTCATTGGTCGTCATTACCATATTCTTTGGAACTTCTCCTATGCCTGTTACCAGATTCGCCATGCCGTGCGCAAGCTTGTCGCCGGCATCCACAGCATAGTTGGCGGCGACTGCCGCCTGAGGCGAAAAGAATAACAATGCAGACAGCAGCAGTGGTTTCAGTATACGTTTCATCGATACTCCCCAAAAGTGGAACAAATTAAATCCCGCGTAATACTAGCATACCGCTGAGGCGTAGTGGCAATGCCTGTTAAAAAACATTATCCTGAATCTACCCCGTAGCAAGCTCACCAAAGAGGTAAAGCTCAGGGGTGCAAAAATTGCTTTTCGGTGATGGTGCTTAGTTTAACAAATGCGCTGTCAACTGCGGGATTCAGGATTATGCTTCAAACAACGAATTTCCTGCTTCTGGCTGTGTTCATCTTCCAGGGGTGCAGTTGCGGATACAAAAGCTCCCGTGGAACATCGAAGCTGCTGCCGTATATGCAATCTGTAAATCAGATGTCGTATTGTGCTGTTCATGCTGATCGCATTGAACTGGTATATAAAAAAGGGAGCTGTTGCTCCCTTTTTTGAAATGGCAAATGGATAAGTCTGTGGGCAAAACGTATTATTTTTGTAGCTTCCATTCCGGATGGAAGTGGGTTTGCTTGGTCTCGAATTCCTTCCAGATAAAGTCGGGGTAAATTATAGGCTTGGTCGGAATAATGAAGGTCACCAGATCTACAACGCCCGTCAAGGTACGGCCAATTCCATATATGATTCCCGACGCCAATCCAGCGGTAAGTCCATAACCGATACCTTTCTCATTGGTCGTCATTATCATGTTCTTCGGAACTTCCCCTATGCCTGTTATGGTATTCGCAACGCCGTGAGCAAGTTTATCACCTACGTTTTCGACGTAAGTATCGGCCATGGCGGCCTGGGGTGAAAGGAACACCAGCGCAGATAGCAGCAGCAGCGGTTTCAACATATTTTTCATCGATACCTCCCTAAGTGGATTAACAAATTAAATCGGGTTTAATACTAGCATACCGCTGAGGGATATGTGCACGGCATTCCAAAAATTAACGCTTTCAACGAGTATTTTCTGCCGCGGTTTAACCTAAATCCGGTAGTTTGACGGGGGGAAATGTACGGTTTTTGAGGTGCAGGGCAAGGCGCAACGACGCGGAATGCGACCGCGCAGGGAGGAGCAGTGCCTTCCGCAGGAAGGTGCGACCCCGAAGCTGGATGCCGGCGCCCGCTTGCGTGTGGAGCGCGATCGCGGCATCCCCTGCGCTGCCCGATCCCCGCTGCGCGGGGCCCCTCGGACGACGTTTCGGGGCGCCGTTCCATTCCAAGAAGTTGCAACGCAGCCATGTGCCGCAAAAACTGTGCAATTCACCGCGTAGCAGCCTCACTCGGAAGGTAAGGGTCAAATAATACGAAATATTGTTATTAATCATAATACTGATCTATTAAATGAGCGATCAACTACCGGATTTAGGTTTATTCATCGCAATATGATTGCGGCTGTTTGTCATCGCTTTATAGCACCGGCCCTTAACGTCCGACTTGCCAGCATAACATAAGCATGTTTCATGCCAATTACCAATGGCATCCAGGGAATCCCCGAAGAAGTCCCCGAGCTGTCACGAGAGCACGATGGCGGCTTTGCAACTGGGATGCCTGGAAGTGGGGGGAGACAAGACGCGAATGGTTGATCCCTCCTCTGAGCCCCCGAGAAAGCAGACTACCCGTAAAGCACCATCCCATGCGGATTACCGTAAAATCCGGTACCCACTG
>JBDSOQ010000124.1:0-7732 GCA_039914755.1 Nitrosospira sp.
CTCGGACCCGGGAGGTGCGGACCCGGATGACCAAACTATAAGCCTGACTTATCGGGCGATACCTCTGATCGAATTGCTTACCGCAGCCGCAAAAAAGCACTGTGATGTAATGTGGGATAAAGTTTAAGTTTGGCTTATTTGAACCCTCTTATGAATACGCAACGGATAGGCTGGTTCCTCAAGAGACGAGTAACCGCTCCCAAGAGACAGTAATCGCCGATATCCATACTTCTCCTCCCTTGAAAGGGCATTCCAGCCCGGTAGCCCCGGCTCCGGTTTTTTGATATTGAACGGATACGGCGCGTCGTCAATATCTTCCAGCTACGGTAAATTCTACTCGTCAATCGGTATTCTCCCGACAGGCTGCTAGATCGTTAATAGCCGTGATCAATTCAACCGGGTCGACAGGCTTGGAAAGATGATTATCATAGCCCGCGCTCATCGCCCTAGCTCTATCATCCGCCCGAGCGAATGCAGTAAGTGCAATTGCAGGAGTCTTGCCACCCTCTTCTTCAGGAAGATCTCTTACCTCGGCAATAAATTGATACCCGTTTTTGCCTGGCATGCTGATGTCGCTGATAATCACATCCGGTCTCTCGATCTTTAGAAGCTCCAGGCCTTCAGTAGCACTTGCGGCACTGATTACGTCGGCTTTGCATTGAGTCAACATTCGCTTGATGAGTTCGCACGCATCGAATTCGTCATCGATCACCAGCACTTTCAGCCCTGCCAGCGGTGGATTTTTTTCATCGAAGTACTCTCGTAGCGTGGGTGCCGGTTCATTTTTCACATTGTCAGCAACAGAGAGCGGCAAATGCACGACAAACGACGACCCTTGCGCAGCGCCTGCGCTTTCTGCACGAACTGCACCGCCGTGAAGTTCCACTAATTGTTTGACAATGGCCAAGCCCAGGCCAAGGCCGCCATATTGTCGAGTAAGCGAAGCGTCGCCCTGCCTGAAGCGGTCGAAAACATAAGGCATGAACTCCGGCGCGATGCCTAGACCCGAGTCGTTGATCCTGATCTCAAGAAAGGAACTTGACTGCTCAACGACCACCTCTATCTTTCCTCCTTTTGGCGTGAATTTTAGCGAGTTGGAGAGTAAATTCCAAAAGATCTGCTGGAGACGATTGGGATCTCCTGTGATCGGGCTGATGCGTGGCGCGATTTTTTTTTGCAAAGCTACTCCTTTCGCTTGCGCCGTTGGTTTGACCGACTCAACCGCTGCCTCGATCAGACTGACAACGTCCAGTTGCTGCATATCGAGCCTTACTTTTCCCGAAATTATGCTGCTCATTTCGAGAAGGTCTTCTATTAGCTTATTCTGGGCGCGAGCATTTCGTTCGATGGTTTCAAGGCCTCGATGGATATCATCGTTCTTCATATTCCCGCTCAGAATAAGTTGCGACCAGCCCAGAATCGCGTTAAGCGGCGTTCGCAATTCGTGGGAAAGGGTTGCCAGAAACTCGTCCTTGAGCTGACTGGCCCGCTCAGCTTCACTTCTGGCAACGCGTTCATTCTCAAGAAGACGTTGTTTTTCTGCGTCTGCCAAAGCTAACGCTTCGGCGAGTTTTGCGACTTCATTACTCGTCGCTTTTCCGTAACGGCTGGGGCGAATACCGCGGGTGATGCCGGCTACCTGGCGGCCGAGTTCAGCCAGAGGCTGCAATATGCCGAGCCGGGTGTAAAAAACGATTCCCGTCGTGGCAAGCAGAGCGATGAAGATGAGCGTCATTTCAAACATGATCTGGCGCTCGAGCCTGGCAAATCCGAGGTTCGTCTGGGTTTGCATGCGTCCACTGAATAAATCTATGAACTCCTGAATCGGCCGTGCAACCGCTGCTTTTCCGGCAATAAAACGTTCGTTGTACAACAACTGAATGGCGAACTCCCGATCCTGCTTGCGGCGTTTCGTGAAATTACCCTTGCCGTCATCATATAAGCCCTCAAGGGCAGCGAATGCCTGTTTTTCCAGAATGACCAGTTTTTCGGAATGCTCCAGCGCTTCCTCCAACAAGGCATACTCCTCATTATTGAAGCCCACCCTGTGAAACATTTCCAGCAAGGGAACAGCCTCGCCTTGTTCGACTGCGGGACGCCGATGCGCCGCCACAAGATGCCAATAGGTGCTTGAATAATTAAGCGGGCGCGGGCGTATTCCGTTGCGGATATCCCATATCTCCATGAAGTAGCGTTTGAAAGCCGGGTCCCCGGTAACCACATAAGTACGCGCCATGGTGGTAAGGTCGTCAGAACTCTGAAGAAGCTCATGGGCCAGCAGTAGCGCCTGAAACTGGTGACGCTCGCTCTTGTTGAGTTCTTCGCGGATGTTCAGCGAATGGAACACGAGCGCGCCGATACCTGTCAGCAGCAGCACAAGGGCAATGTTGGAAAAACTGGTAAAGTTTCGGATATTCACGGGGAACCTTCTCCGTCTATCGTTCTCATCAAGATTTACGGCTAAATTTTATACGTCGCAACTCCCGACGTGCCATTTATTTAAAAGGTGCATGGAAATAGGAGTTTATCGTTTCCTGGCTTGCATCCACCAATATTTCACTCCCCTAAGCGGGATCCTGCACTACTCAATTTATTCATTTTTATGCAACGCGACTGAAATAAACGAATGTTAAATTCTCTCCTGTGTTTACTACCATGGAGGGAATAAAAGATGTATTCATATCGTTCTCGTTTTATTTTTGCCATTCTCGCAATCCTGCTCAGTTTGGGCGTGGCAATCGCTGCGCTGCACGACTTCTCAGAGATTAACTCTGCCGACTCTACACAAAAAATGTACGAGGATTTCAACAAGGCTTTCCTCAACCACTGGAGAGCACGAACGGGTGTCGAGGTAACAGTTAAACAAGCCCGGAGCAAATCGGGAGTACCGATACGCGCCGTCGTGGACGGGCTTGATGTTGTATCGCTTGCATTGTCCTATGACCCGGTGGCGCTGCAAAAAAGTAGCAAATTCATGTTGCCCCATTGGGTGAAACCCTTACCGCAAGATACACCTTTTACTTCTACTATCGTATTCCTTGTACGCAAGGGTAATCCGAAGGGATTAAGAGATTGGGCCGACCTCACGCGACCGGAGATCGAGGTAGTCACATCCGATCCAAAAAATTCCAGCAGCGCTCGCTGGAATTATCTGGCGGCGTGGGGTTATGCGTTCAGACAGTCAGGCGGAAGCAATACGGCAGCGCTCGAGTTTGTCAAGAAGTTGTTTGCTAACGTCAAGGTGATGGATTCGGGAACGCGAGGTTCAGTGAATACTTTCGTCGAGCGTGGTGTTGGTGATGTACTGCTGGCCTGGGAGAACGAAGCTCATCTGCTTTCCAAAGAAGGAAATGGAGATAAATTTGAGATCGTTACGCCATCTCTCTCCATTCTGGCTGAACCTACGGTCAGCGTGATCAATGATGTGGCGGATCAGGCCGGGGCGCACGAGATGACCAAAGCTTACATCGATTACCTCTATTCAACGAAAGCTCAAGATATCGCAGGAAAACACTACTATCGTCCACGTGATGAGAAGGTGATCGCCAAGTATGCAATGCAATTCCCGCAGATAGAACTTTTCACTATCGATGAAGTCTTCGGCGGCTGGAAGGAAGCCCAGAATGTTCATTTCTCCAATGGCGGAGTATTCGATCAGATGCAAGCATCCAGGGCCCATCCTGCCGCCGGTGAGGCCGTATAACGGAAAGCTGTTGAATACAACCACAACCACACACAACCGCGTGAGCTTATCAGGGCCGATTAGCTCGGTCGTTAAATTTTGCCCATGACACAGCCCTAGCCATAACGCGCGTTGTTGGCGGATATCCTCAAGTCCTGCCAGAGTTCCTCCGAGTCTTATTCAATCTCTTCCAAGTTCCGCTACGCATTCAGGTGGAAACCTGTTCGTGCGCAGGATGCTTCGCCGCTTCATCCATCGATTCGTATGTCATTTCAATTTTCAAGCCACGCAGCTCGCAATTGCTCAATTCTGCTCAATTTCAGCGGAGCGGGAATTTTCCAATTTATGTGCGCCAGCGCACTGAGCTGTTATCCGTGAAGCATGATAATAACAACCGAAGACAGCCAGTGTGAAGCATGGCGAGCAATGTATGCATCACTTTCAGCTGCCCGCCATAGGCAATCTTTTTATTGAAACCTACTCTGGAGAAAAATAGCATGAATATTCAAAATAAATTAATAGTGATGACGATAACGCTTATCGGCGCGTTATCCATTGCTGGTTGCGGCAAAACCGAGGACAAAGGACCCAAGCCGGCGGCGGCACCTGAGGCTAAAACCACGGTGGGAACAGATATTGACGACGCTACCATAACGACAAAAGTGAAATCCGCACTCCTCGCCGATGCGGATGTCAAGAGTTTCGATATCAAGGTTGAGACACGCAAGGGTGAGGTTCAGCTTAGCGGCTTTGTAGACAACCAGAGCCAGATCGACCGCGCAATAACCATTACCCGGGGGGTCGAGGGTGTCAAGAATGTAGACAATAAGATGAGCCTGAAGACGACCGACACAACCGTAGGCGATAAAATAGATGATGGAATCATCACTACCAAGGTCAAGGCCGAATTGATTGCTGAGCCCGGGCTTAACAGCACGGATATTTCTGCAGTAACACGCGACGGCGTAGTCCAGCTAAGCGGTTTTGCAGACAATCAGGCTCAAATTGATCGGGCTGCAGAGATTGCGCGGGGAGTCGAGGGGGTGAAGAGTGTCGTCAATGAGCTGAGCATCAAAAAATAAAGCAAGTACCTGTATTCTTTTTATCAGCCGTGGCATATACATATAAGGAGCGCTAATATGAACTGGGATCAAGTAGAGGGAAATTGGAAGCAATTCAAGGGCAAGGTCAAGGAACAATGGGGCAAGCTTACCGATGACCATCTTGACAGGATCGCCGGCCGGCGGGATCAGCTTGCGGGCAGGATCCAGGAATCTTATGGGATCAGCAAGGAAGAAGCAGAGAAGCAAATTTCCGAATGGGAAAAAAATCAGAAGGATCGCACCTACTAAGCAGGGCGGGGTGTCATGTCACGAATAGGCATCCCGCATCGTTGTCAGCATGAGCGTCGACCAATCAAGGAAAGCAAAAGCCGCCCAAGCCACTGCAAAAGCTGATGCCAGGAAGAGGAAATAAGCGTCACCAGCTCATGGTTAACCAGGGAAATAACAGTGGCATAACCGGAGCCGTTGATAAATTCGTTAAAAAAGGAAAGAAACATCATGCTCTATACAATCGCAGTTGTTCTGATTATCTTGTGGCTGCTGGGATTGGTAAGCTCGTATACGATGGGCGGATTCATCCATATTCTCCTCGTAATCGCCATCGTGGTTATCCTCCTTAGGGTTATTAGCGGACGCAGGCCGCTTTGATTACGCTATACACCACGGCCGGTATTTTATGGCAATGAGCTGGTATGTCTAAAAGCGGGCGAGGTGACGAGTTCGGATGTGCACCCTGAACCTCATCCGATAGCAGGACGACGCCGATTGCGATCGGGTTGGCCGCGTTTCGGTTAGAGGTCTGTTCGGCTGTCTCGGCATGGAAGCAGCTCATTTCAGGCGAAGTCGGCAGATGGCGTGATCTGAATGGGCTAGGTTCAACGCCATGCCTGATGACGCATGCGACTGACGCACGGCAGATAACCGCCTGCTTCAGTTTTCCTTTTGTTGTCCATCATCACAGCAGTGACCAAAAGGAATGCCGCAATGTATGATTCAGCCAATTTCAGACTGGACGATCAAGTCGCCGTCATCACAGGCGCGGAGGCGGGTATCGGCCGTGCCATCGCAGAGACGTTCGCCGCCGCAGGCGCCGCGGTGATGGTCAGTGACCTCAACCCCGACGACGCCGATGCCGTTGTGGCAGAGATCGAGGCGAATGGCGGGATCGCCGCCGCTGTGGCTTGTGACGTAATCAAAGAGAACGATCTGGTCCGTCTGGTTCAAAAAGCAGTGAAGCGCTTGGGCAAGATGACGGTCCTCGTCAGCAATGCGGGTGGCGGCGGGCCGAAACCCTTCGACATGCCAATAGGCGATTTCCGGCGCGCGTTCGACCTGAACGTGTTTTCGTTCTTCCAGCTTGCCCAGATCGCAGCGCCAGAGATGGAAAAGGCGGGCGGCGGGTCAATGCTGGCCATCACCTCCATGGCGGGCGAAAACAAGAACAAACGTATGGCGTCCTACGGATCATCCAAGGCTGCGACCAACCACCTGATTCGCAACATCGCTTTCGATCTCGGTCCCAGAGGTATCCGGATCAACGGCATCGCACCCGGAGCCACGCGCACCGATGCGCTGGAGTCGGTGCTGAATGACGACATCGAGAAGAAGATGCTGGCGCACACCCCCATCCAGCGGTTGGGCGAGCCGCAGGACATGGCCAACGCCGCACTGTTCCTGTGCGCACCCGCCGCAAGCTGGATCAGCGGGCGGATTCTGACCGTCTCGGGCGGTGGTGTGCAGGAACTGGACTGAAGAACACCATATGAAACGCATGCTTGCCTCGGCTTTAGTAGTGACACTGATCCTTGGAGGCACCGCGATGGCGCAACAGGCAACACCGCTGTCGGCCCCGGGCGTCCGACCCCGAGACCCTGGGCTGGATGCAGGGCTTTCCGCCACCCGCCGACAAGGTGATCCGCTTCACCGATCCCGATTATTTCGCGTTTCCCAAGTTGCGCTGGACCGTCTGCCATTTCCGCGAGCTGATGCCAAGCATTGGTGTGGACAATGGCACCCATGGTGCACGCCAACTGCCCACCGCACTCGACCTGTCGATTGACGACGTAACCTTCACGCCGCTCGGCTCTGACGAAACGATGACCTGGGATGCGGCGTTCGATGCCAACTATACTGACGGCATCATCGTCCTGCACCACGGCCGCGTCGTCTATGAGCGCTATGACGGCTGCCTTGACGCGATGACCCTCCACGGGACCATGTCGGTCACCAAATCGCTGACCGGGCTTCTGGGCGAGATTCTCGTTGCCGAAGGTTTGCTTGACGATACCGGCGTAGTCGGCGACCTGATACCGGAACTGCGAGACAGTGCCTTCGGCGATGCTACAGTGCGGCAGGTGATGGATATGACGACGGCGCTCGATTACTCCGAGGATTATGCCGATCCGAAGGCGGGGGTCTGGATCTATGCCCAGGCGGGTAGCCCGCTGCCGAAGCCTGACGGCTATGACGGCCCACGCAGCTATTTCGAGTTTCTCCAGACGGTCGAGAAGAATGGCAATCACGGCGAGGCGTTCGGCTACAAGACCATCAATTCCGATACGCTGGGCTGGTTGATTGCCCGTGCGACCGGCGAGTCCGTGGCCACCCTTCTGTCAAAACGTATCTGGAGCCGCATCGGCGCCGAGCGTGAGGCGTTCTACACCGTCGACTCCATCGGCACGCCATTCGCGGGCGGCGGCTTCAACGCGACGCTGCGAGACATGCCCCGGTTTGGTCAACTCATGCTGGACGGCGGCCGGTCAGGCGGCGAACAGATCGTACCGCAGGCCGCAATCGCCAGCATCCGGCAAGGGGGCGATCCTGAAAAATTCAAAGCGGTGGGTTACGACCTTCTGCCGGATTGGAGCTATGGCAGCATGTGGTGGGTCAGTAACGACGACCACGGTGCCTACACTGCACGCGGTGTGCATGGCCAGACAATCTGGATCGACCCAACGGCCGACATGGTGATCGTCCGCTTTGCCTC
>JBDSOQ010000087.1:0-3211 GCA_039914755.1 Nitrosospira sp.
CCTCCAACGGAAATTGTGCGGTACCGTGGTTAGCGGCGATGTCTTATATGTACGCTTGCGCCAACGGTATTTTGCCCATCAATTTCGGCAACCTTTTCTGTTTGCGCGCGTTAAAGCGCTTCTATGAATCCGGGTTTCTGGCCGAGACAAGCGCAAAAGTAATTGCTCCTTGCATGTCAATGACTGCAAGCAGCAAAACTTTTGATCAATGCTCCGTTTGGCCTCGAACCTCGAATTCTTATGAGGTGCATATTTTTTAACTTAATAGGAAAAAAACAACGTGTCTTTTGAAAATCTGAATCTACACCCGCTTATCCTCAAAGCCATCATCGACTCAGGCTACACCACGCCCACCGCCATTCAGGAGCAGGCCATTCCCGAATTGCTGGCTGGCCACGACATCATGGCTTCCGCCCAAACGGGTACCGGCAAAACCGCTGCATTCATGTTGCCTGCGCTGCACCGCCTTGCTACGCCATCCAGTGTACATAGCCGTGGACCGCGCGTACTGGTCCTGACGCCGACGCGCGAACTCGCGCTTCAGGTGTCCGAATCCGCTGCCAAATACGGTAAGCATCTACCTCGCGTCCGGGTCGTAAGCATTCTTGGCGGCATGCCATACCCGCTGCAAAATAAACTGCTTTCACAACCGGTAGATATTCTGGTAGCAACGCCCGGCCGCTTGATCGATCACATCCAACGCGGCCGCATTGATTTTTCGCGCCTGGAAATGTTGGTGCTGGACGAAGCCGAACGTATGCTGGACATGGGTTTTATCGATGATGTTGAAAGAATCGCTTCGGCCACGCCCGCAACTCGCCAAACGCTGCTTTTTTCAGCCACGCTGGATAGCGCGATAGACAATGTCGCGGCACGGCTGCTGAAATCCCCCAAACGCATTCAGGTTGCGGCACAGCAAGCGCGACTCGACAATATCGAGCAACGGCTGCATTATGTCGACGACCTTTCCCACAAGAATCGGCTGCTGGATCATCTTTTACGCGATCTGGCCCTGAAACAGGCCATTGTCTTCACTGCCACCAAACGCGATGCAGATACCCTTGCCGACAATCTTTCCGCCCAGGGCCATGAAGCTGCCGCCTTGCATGGCGACATGAATCAGCGTGATCGCACGCGTACGCTGAGCAAGCTTCGCGGCGGCGCACTGCGGGTGCTGGTGGCAACCGATGTAGCGGCACGTGGAATCGATGTGGTGGGCATCACTCACGTCATCAATTTCGATCTGCCAAAATTTGCCGAAGACTATGTGCATCGTATTGGCCGCACCGGCCGCGCCGGCGCATCGGGGATCGCGGTATCATTTGCTTCGGGCAAAGACGGCATTACTCTAAAAAAGATCGAGCGCTTCACCGGCCAGCGAATTGAATCGCACGTGGTGCCTGGTCTCGAGCCCCGGTTCAAGCCGCGCACCGGAACAGGTGGCGCGCCCAGCGTTGCCCATAAACGCAATCGTACGTGGGCGAATGACGGCGGCCGCCCCAGCACCGCCAATAGTGCCAACGGAAACTGGGATAATAGCCGCAGCCGTTCGTTTGGCGATAATCGCACCGGTACGCGGGGTAATGCAGCAGGAAATACATTCAGGAATAGCAGCGCTCCCGGATCTCACTTCAGAACCAAGTAACAGATCGCGTTTATAATGCAAATGGCCCGGATTCAGCGGTTTCGACGCTGAATCCGGGCCATTTGCATTAACTGGCACAGCTCCCCGGATATGCTATACCAGTTGCCGGAATATGGCAGCCTGGCACGAATGGATCGTTCTCTTATTCTGGCTGATTACGCATGAAATCGGCAGTCTGATAGAAAGCCTTAGCGAGATTTTTGCACAATTCCTCGTCCAACCCAACATCCACCATCGCACGATTCATGCAGTCCAACCACTGGTCACGCTCCGGAGCGGCTATCGGGAAAGGCTTATGACGGGTCCGCAGGCGCGGCTCGCCATGTTTTTCGGTATACAAGGATGGACCGCCTGTCCAACCGGACAGAAACATGAATAACTTATCTCTCGAACTGCCCAAATCCTGCGGATGAAGTTTACGTATGCCGTAATAGTCCGGGTCCTCATCCATCAGATCGTAAAAACGGTCTACCAGGCGACGGATAGCTGTTTAACCACCCATCAGTTCATAAGCTTCTACAAGATGCACTTCAATCTCCTATCTTATTCTTCAACCATCAGTCACTATACAAACGCTACGACAAGCGTGCAACGCGCGGCCCCTGCCGTTTCAGTTTCTCCGGCAGGGGCTCGCGTTTTCCAAGCATGTGCAGGATACAGTAAACGCCGGCGGCAGCAAGCAGATGCTTTGCCGTATGACCGCTTAGCAAATGACCGAGATCATAAATTTCCTGATCCTCGAGTTCCGCAAGCTTGGCAAAGCCATAGAGCGTAAGTGCCACGTAAATATCGGCTCCGCGGGTATACCTCGACCGGAAAAAAATGGCAAGTAGAATAACCGCCAGCAATGAATAGAACTGCACGAAGACGTAAAAGTTCAGATTGCCGATGCCATGCTGTTCACTCCAATGCCAGTGCACCACCGTTCCTGCTCCAATCGCGACCAGCACAGGCAGCAACCGCGAGCCCAGCTTTGGATTGATGCGCTCGTTGAGCGTTGCGGCGAGCAGTGCGGTTATACCGATGGCAATCGGTAGCCGGTCCCACATCAGGCGGTCATTATCGGGCATCAGGTGATAATAGCCTGAGCCAAAGCAAACCATTGCCACGCTCAGAAAAAGAATCAGGTAGGGCCAGCGTTCGGACGGCCCGACGAATGCTCCCATTGCCCGCCACCCGCAAGGGTCCAGCAGAAACCGCAAACCTGCTGCGCCGACAAACAGAAAGGCAACGCCGGAAGTGACATCACAAAAATTCGGTATACCGAAAAACCCGCGCGTATCGGCAAACCGATGATATGCCTGGGGCTGAGGAATAGGCGGCACAATCGCTGCAAGCAGAAATGTGGCTGCTGAAAGTATGCCCAGCCACCACAACCGGGAACGCACCCGACCCTTCATGCTCCTTCTCCCGAGCCATACCCTCTGCAGCGTCTCACCGGCGCATTTGCGCAACGGCTTCCTCCACGCGTTCCACCGCAAGGATCTCGATGCCGGAAATTGCCTGCTTAGGCTTGTTGGCCTTGGGAACGATAGCTTGGACAAAACCCAGCTTCGCAGCTTCCTT
>JBDSOQ010000059.1:0-8462 GCA_039914755.1 Nitrosospira sp.
GCTTCGATGCCTGTATCGGTGGGGCACGTCGCGACGAGGAAAAGGCTCGGGCCAAGGAACGCATATTTTCCTTCCGTGACGAATTCGGTCAATGGGACCCGAAGAACCAGCGGCCGGAATTATGGGACATCTACAATACTCGCGTGCATCCAGGCGAAAATATTCGCGTGTTTCCCATCAGCAACTGGACCGAACTGGATGTGTGGGAATATATTGCCCGCGAGGAATTGGAAGTGCCTCACATCTATTTCGCCCATACACGCGATGTCATCCGGCGGGGTAACGGTCTTCTGCCGGTATCTCACCTGGTTGAGCTCAAGGAAGGTGAAAAAGTGGAAAATCTCATGGTGCGCTTTCGGACAGTGGGAGATATGAGCTGCACCTGCCCGGTGGAGTCCATCGCAGTCAGCGTGACGGAAATCATTGCTGAAACCGCCATTACGCGAATTACCGAGCGCGGTGCCACGCGCATGGACGACCAGACGTCGGACGCATCAATGGAACTGCGCAAGAAAGAGGGTTATTTCTGACGCGCATCTTTCCGCTCATGAGGTTGTGATGCCGCTTTTCTCAAGAATTCAGCCTTGTAAAAAGTCGGTAATACCCGACCTTCTTCGCATCTCTTTCACCGGCGTGATTGCCGGCATATTTCGGAAACCAGAATTCCAAAAGAGTATTAAATGTCAGTCATTGATAGTATTTCATTCGATCATAGCGAGTTGTTGCGTTTCATCACCGCCGGGAGCGTGGATGATGGCAAAAGCACGCTGATCGGGCGCCTTCTGCATGACTCGAAGTCCATTTTCGAGGACCAATTGAGCGCCATCACCCATACTTCGACCAGGCGCGGAATGGAAAGCGTCGATCTATCGCTGCTCACCGACGGCCTGCAAGCGGAGCGTGAGCAGGGCATTACCATTGATGTGGCTTATCGTTACTTTGCGACGCCCAAGCGCAAATTCATCATTGCCGACACACCGGGCCATGAACAGTATACGCGCAACATGGTTACGGGCGCTTCCACGGCCAACCTTGCCATCATCCTGATCGACGCGCGCAAGGGTGTGCTTACCCAGTCGCGCCGCCATGCCTACCTTGCCAGCCTGGTCGGCATCCCTCATCTGGTGGTGGCGGTCAACAAGATGGATCTTGTTGACTATTCCAGAGACGTATTCGAGCGAATTTGCAAGGATTTCGCAGCTTTCGCCGCCGGACTCAAGCTGAGCAACATCGCGTACATCCCGATGTCTGCCTTGAACGGCGACATGGTGGTCGAGCGTGGAGATAAGCTCAACTGGTATAAGGGCATGGCGCTGATGGATTTGCTGGAGAGCGTTCCTATCGACCATGACATCAATCTTGAAGATTTCCGGTTTCCGGTGCAATGGGTATGCCGGCCGCAAACTGAGGAATTACCCGATTTTCGGGGCTACATGGGGCGCATCGAATCCGGATTCATCAGTGTTGGTGACGCAGTGAAGGTTCTGCCTTCCGGGTCGACCTCGCGTATCAAGGAGATTGTCACTTATGACGGGAATGTCGACGATGCAGTTGCGCCACAGTCCGTAACGCTGACCATTGAAGACCATCTGGATATCTCCCGGGGCGATATGCTGGTTAAAGCGCTCGAAGTTCCGCGGGTTGGGAGAGAGTTTGAAGCGATGCTGTGCTGGTTGTCGGAGCAGAGCCTGGACCCGAGGCGCAAATACCTCGTCAAGCACACTACGCGCACCGTAAAAGCGCTGGTGTCCCGGATAGAGTATCGTGTCGATATCAATACGTTGAATCATGAAGCGGTCGATAGCTTGAAAATGAATGACATCGGGCGGGTATCGCTAAAAGTACAACAGCCTCTGGCATACGATTCTTACCAGCGTAACCATGCCACGGGCAGTTTTATCGTCATTGACGAAGTCAACAACAATACCGTTGCTGCAGGCATGATCTGTCCGGCAAAAGATTAGCGGGGTAATTCAATCGATTCTGATGGTGCTGCGCAAAGGGCCGCTTGAGTGTACGGAGCCACTATCCTAAATCCGGTGGTTGACCGCTCATTTAATAGATTAATGTTATGATTAATAACAACATTTTATATTATTTGACACTCACATTCTAGTGAGGACGCATTCTGGTGAGACCGCTACGGGGCGAATTGCACGGTTTTTGCGGCACATGGCTGCGTTGCAACTTCTTGGAATGGAACGACCATTCCGCGTCGTTGCGCCTTGCCCTGCACCCCAAAAACCGTACACTTCACCCCGTCCAACTACCGGATTTAGGATTATGCTGAAAAGGGCGGACAAGGTGGAGAGGAGGCCTTGCCGCTTTTGTATTTTTCGGCCACGCAAAAGCACAAGATGAAAAGGGTTTTAGGATGCTGCAAAACTTTATGTACGGTTACGCTCCAACAATCTATCCGATAACTTTTTTGTCTCCTTTTTGATTCACTTTTTACTTTTGATGACTTTATCATGACAAGTTTACAATTGGCGCTCCACCCTGTACCGGAAAATGCCGCACCTTCTCCCGTGCTTGGATTCGGGATGGCTTTTGCCGATCTATATCGCCGCGAAGGGCTTGTGCGACTGGATCAGGCATTCCTGGAATTTCTGCATGAAGGAGAAGCCGGGCTGCGCATTCGTCTGGATCATGCTCGTGCTCATCCCGATAGCCTGGACCGGAAAGCGGAAGCGGCTCTGTTGATCGAGGTGGCCCCGTGGATGGAAGATTTCATTGCCAGACTGTTTGGTATCGAGAGAGAGGTCAGTGCTCTTGCCGCCCGTCACCATCAGCTTGCTCCGCTTTATTCCTGCAAAAGACAATTCGTTCAACGCAAGGCGATGAGCAAGGTAAGCGAGACGGAGGCAGCGGCAGTGGATGGGATTGCGCTGGAAGAGAAACTGGTTGCCGAATTCGAAGCGCCTTTCTCCGAGTTGGCCTTTGCAGGCAAGGTCACCCAATGGTTATTGGATGAAGCCGCGAACGAAGAACGGCTGAAGGCTGCTTTGCTCTATGCGGCCTGGGCGTTGAAGACACCTGCGGGGCGAGAGCGTAACCGGGACGGAGTATTATTCAAGACGCCGGCCAAGCTCGATTTTCTGCATCTTTTGTCGACGGATACCGATAGCACTGCGGGCTATACCGTCCATAAGCTGCATCATATACGACGCCGGGAAGGTTTTGCGCTCACCGATCAGGGAACCGATCTGGTGGGGGCGCTGGATGAGGCGAATTATTGCATTTGGTGTCACGAACAAGGAAAGGATTCCTGCTCGAAGGGAATGAAGGAAAAGGCAAAAACGCCCGACGAAATTCCCTCTTTCAAGAAAAGCCAATTGGGTGTCCTGCTAACGGGTTGCCCGCTGGAAGAGCGTATCTCCGAGTTTCACAAACTCAAGACGCAAGGCGTGGCGATCGGCGGCCTTGCCATGATCGTGGTGGATAATCCCATGTGCGCCGGCACAGGCCACCGCATTTGCAACGATTGCATGAAATCCTGCATTTACCAGAAACAGGAACCGGTCGATATTCCCCAGGCTGAAACGCGCACGCTCAAGGATATACTGGAATTGCCCTGGGGCTTCGAAATATACAGCCTTCTCACCCGCTGGAATCCGCTTAATCTGCGTCGACCGGTACCGAAGGCGCCGACAGGCCGGAAGGTGCTTGTCGTGGGCATGGGACCTGCGGGATATACCCTGGCGCACCATCTAATGAACGATGGCCATACGGTAGTAGGTGTTGACGGCCTCAAGATCGAGCCGTTGTCACCAGAAATTTGCGGGGTAAACCAGCAGGGAGAACATGTTCCATTCAGAGCCATCCAGAACGCCGATGAAATTGCCGAAGATCTGGATGAGCGCATGCCGGGAGGATTTGGCGGGGTTGCCGAATACGGCATCACCGTGCGCTGGGATAAAAACTTTCTCAAGCTGATCCGTTTGCTTTTGGAGCGGCGAGAGGAGTTTGCGCTTTTTGGGGGTGTCCGTTTTGGCGGGACGCTTACCGCCGATGACGCCTTTGCCATGGGGTTCGATCATGTGGCGCTTGCGGCGGGAGCCGGGCGGCCCACTGTACTCGACCTGCCCAATGGTCTGGCACGGGGGGTTCGTGCCGCATCCGATTTCCTGATGGCGTTGCAATTAAGCGGCGCGGCCCAGATTAATTCAGTCGCCAATATGCAGCTGCGCTTGCCTGTGGTAGTGATCGGCGGAGGGCTGACAGCCATCGATACGGCGACCGAAGCACTGGCTTATTATCCGGTGCAAGTAGACAAATTTCTGCGTCGTTACGAAATTCTTGCAGCCGTGCAGGGCGATGCCGCGATCCGTGGGGCATGGGATGAGGAAGAGCGGATAATTGCCGAGGAATTTCTCAGCCACGCGCGCGCCATTCGCGCAGAGCGCAAGGAAGCGGAAAAGGAAGGACGGGCACCGCGCGTCCTGGAACTGCTTCAATCCTGGGGGGGCGCCACCATCGCCTACCGCAAGCGGCTCATCGATAGCCCCTCGTATACGCTTAATCACGAAGAAGTCGAAAAGGCGCTGGAGGAAGGTATATGGTTTGCCGAGGGCCTCACGCCCGTGCGAGTGGATACCGATAAATGGGAACATGCGAAATCGGTGCAGTTCGCGATACAGGTTCTGGATGAAACGGGATCATGGCAAAAAACGGGACAGACCGTATTGCCGGCCCGCGCCGTTCTGGTTGCGGCCGGTACTCAGCCCAATACCGTACTTGCCAGAGAAGACAATAAGAATTTCAAGCTGAATGGCCGTTATTTTGCCGCTTGCGATGAAAATGGCGATCCGGTCAGTCCGCCGCGGGCGAACCCCAAACCTGAAACGGCCAGCGTACTGATGAGCCGTAACGAAGATGGGCGCTTCATCAGCTTCTTCGGCGATTTGCATCCTTCCTATTCCGGCAACGTGGTAAAAGCGATGTCCAGCGCCAAGCAGGGTTATCCCGTGGTAAGCGGAGTGCTTGAACGTCTGGCTCCGGCATCCAAGAAACCGGCCTGGCTCTTTTTTGCCGAAATGAATGGACAGTTACGCGCCACGGTGCACAAGGTCGAGCGGCTTACTCCAAATATCATAGAAGTGGTCGTGCATGCGCCGATGGCGGTGGAACGCTTTCATCCTGGCCAGTTCTACCGCTTCCAGAACTTTGCGACACTCGCCATTACTGCGGGCGATACGAAACTGGCGATGGAGGGCATTGCCCTTACGGGAGCCTCGGTCGACGTGTCCCATGGACTGGTATCGCTGATTGCCCTGGAAATGGGGGGATCGGCAGACTTGTGTGCCAGGCTCAGCCCCGGCGATCCGGTAGTCCTGATGGGCCCCACCGGTACCCCAACCGAAATTCTGCCGGATGAAACCGTTGTGCTGGTGGGCGGCGGCCTGGGTAACGCGGTGTTGTTTTCAATTGGTGCGGCAGCAAGAGCCGCAGGATCGAAAATTTTGTATTTTGCGGGTTACAAGAAACTGATCGACCGCTATAAAGTAGCGGAAATCGAGGCGGCCGCCGACATAGTGGTGTGGTGCTGTGACGAGTCTCCCGGTTTCAAACCCTCACGGCCGGGCGATCTCAGCTATGTCGGTAATATCGTGGAAGCGATGGCCGCTTATGGAAGCGGCGCGTTGGGCCCTCAGAAAGTCCGATTGTCGGACGCCGACCGTATCATTGCCATCGGCTCCGACCGGATGATGGCGGCGGTGGGAGCGGCACGTCATAATAAACTTCGGCCTTACCTGAAAACAGATCATTTCGCGATCGGCTCCATCAATTCGCCCATGCAATGCATGATGAAAGAGATTTGCGCGCAATGCCTGCAACCCCATAAAGATCCGGTAACGGGTGAGATTACCTATGTATTTTCATGCTTCAATCAGGATCAACCGCTTGATCAGGTTGACTTCGGCGGTCTGGCGTCGCGTTTACGCCAGAACAGTGTCCAGGAAAAGCTTACCACCCGATGGATTACGCATTGTTTGAAACAAGTGAACCCGGTTAGCGCCTGAAGTTCCTGCGGAGTCGGGCATCGAAAAGGACCATTGTCTTTCCTGCAAAGTGGGATTCCAGCGGTCTTTTCCAAAACCATTCGATTCCGACTCTGCAGGAACGGTTGCCGGGATGCGCTTTTTTCCTTGATCCGGGCAATGCATCCAGCCCAGGTTCATTTATAATCCGAGCTTCGTGACGAACAGGGGGCCGAACAGGAGCATTACAGTCCGGTTTCAGTTTGCTGAAGAGTAGCGCACGTTAAAAAATAAGGGAGATTAGCAATGCAAATAGGCATACCCGCGGAAATTCGCGGGGGAGAGACCCGCGTCGCGGCCACACCGGAAACGGTGAAGAAATTTTCCGCCAAAGGTCTGAATACTGTTCTGGTACAGTCTGGCGCGGGAACCGGCGCGAGCATACCGGATGCGGCGTATCAGGCGGAAGGTGCGAGCATCGTGGCCAGCGCGGCGGAGTTGTACGGGCAATCTCAAATAGTGCTTAAGGTGAGGAGCCCGGAACCCGACGAACTGGCGCTGATGCGCAAGGATGCCGTGCTGCTGGGTTTGCTTTCTCCGCACCACGCCGAGGGCATTGAAGCGCTCGCTCGTCACGGCCTCACTGCCTTCGCGATGGAGAAATTGCCGCGCATTTCCCGTGCCCAGAGCATGGACGTGCTGTCCTCCCAGGCGAATATCGCCGGCTACAAGGCGGTACTGATGGCAGCCAACGTCTATCAGAAATTCTTCCCGATGCTGATGACTGCGGCGGGTACCGTAAAGGCGGCGCGGGTGCTGGTCCTCGGCGCAGGCGTGGCTGGCCTCCAGGCCATTGCCACGGCAAAACGGCTGGGTGCCGTGGTCGAAGCGTTCGATGTGCGTCCGGTGGCAAAAGAACAGGTGGAAAGCCTCTGTGCCAAATTTGTCGAGGTTCCGCTAAGCGAGGAAGAAAAGGCGCAGGCGGAGACCGCTGGCGGTTATGCCCGGGAAATGTCCGATGATTACAAGCGGCGCCAGGGCGAACTGGTGCACCAGCGCGCCGCGGCAGCCGACATCATCATCACGACGGCATTGATTCCCGGCCGGCCCGCACCGGTGTTGATCAAGGAAGAAACCGTTCGAGCCATGAAACCGGGATCGGTCATCGTTGATATGGCGGTAGAGGCGGGCGGCAACTGTCCGTTGTCGGAACTGGACAAGATTGTAGTGAAGCACGGCGTGCATCTCGTCGGTATCGCCAACCTGCCAGGATTGGTGGCGGCAGATTCCAGCGCACTGTACGCGCGTAATTTGATGAATTTTCTCAATCTGATGCTTGACCCGAAGACCGGCGAATTCAATCTGAACCGTGAAGACGAGGTCATCGCCGGGACACTGGTTTGCATCGGGGGGGAAGTCGTCCGGAAAACTTGAAGCGTTACCGGCGAACATTGAGAACCGAATGCGCTTTTCACCGCTTTCGTTCGTTGAAGATAAATCACCATTCACAGTAACAGAACGCATTAGAAGGAGCAGCCATGATTGGCGAAGTTGATCCAACCATTATTAATCTCACTGTATTCGTATTGGCGGTGTTCGTAGGCTATCACGTCGTATGGAATGTGACTCCGGCTCTGCATACGCCGCTGATGTCAGTCACCAACGCGATTTCCGGCATTATTCTGGTGGGCGCCATGCTGGCCGCCGGACCGGCCGAAACCGACTGGGGCGTATGGTTGGGCGCCGTGGCCGTCACGCTGGCCGCGATCAATGTCTTCGGCGGCTTCCTGGTTACGCAGCGAATGCTTGAAATGTTCAGAAAAAAAGACAAAAAAGGAAGCTAGTAAATGTCGGTAAATTCGGTTGCACTCGCGTATCTTGTCGCGTCGGTTTTCTTTATTCTGGCGCTGAAAGGCTTAAGTTCGCCCCTGACCGCTCGTCGCGGTAACTTGTTTGGCATGGTCGGAATGGCGATCGCCGTCGTCACCACGCTTACGATCACCAGCAACTGGGCGCTGATCCTCGCCTGTATCGCACTGGGAGGCGCCATTGGCGCAGTCGTTGCCCGTCGTGTGCAGATGACGGCGATGCCGGAGCTGGTTGCGTTCATGCACTCGCTCGTGGGGTTGGCAGCGGTATTTATCGCTATCGCCGCTGTTAATAATCCTGCTTCATTCGGTTTGCCTGAAATGCTGCCGATGGGCAGCAGACTGGAGCTGTTCCTCGGTACATTCATTGGCGCCATGACCTGGTCGGGCTCGGTGATCGCGTTTCTGAAGTTGTCCGGCCGCATGAGCGGTGCGCCTATCACCTTTGGCGGGCAGCATATGGTCAACCTGATCCTGGCAATCGTCATGGTTGGATTTGGCCTGTGGTTCTTCTTTAGCGAGACCACCAACTGGACCGCTTTTGCGACAATGACGGCTATTGCCTTCGTGCTCGGCTTTCTCATCATCATCCCCATCGGCGGCGCGGATATGC
>JBDSOQ010000122.1:0-8955 GCA_039914755.1 Nitrosospira sp.
AAGGGTTATGCCGAATTACAATGTTATGGGATTAGCCAAAGCGAGCCTTGAGGCGAATGTGCGATTCATGGCTTCCAGCCTCGGTCCCAAGGGGATACGGGTCAACGCGATCTCGGCAGGTCCGATCAAAACCCTGGCAGCGGCTGGAATCGGCAACTTCGGAAAACTGTTGAGCTATACCGAAAAGGTATCACCGTTACGGCGTAATGTTTCCATTCTGGAGGTTGGAAATGTCGCGGCTTTTCTGTGCAGCGATCTGGCAAGCGGCATTACCGGCGAGATTACCCATGTCGATGCGGGGTTTAACACGGTCGCGTTTGATATCATGTAGCCGCTGACAGCGGCTTGCTTTCTACTACTTCTCCAGATTGTCGTTATTCACCGATACGTCATACCGCTTCCTGACCCCGGCCAGATAAGCTGAGAGCTCCTCCTGGGCAACCAGCTGCTGCAATTGTCTGGCAAAAGCTTGTTGTTGTGCTGCCTCCGGCAAGGCTGGTTTGGTGACATGCTCGACGCGAATCAAGGTAAAACCGCCTTGGGGATTCGCAATCCCGGTATAGGATGGAAGTTTCGTCGCGTCGGCCTTGAAAACCGCCCGCAGGGTTTCGCTATCAAGACCATGGGGCTCCTTGCGGGAAACCTGCTGGGCAGCGCCCCACTTAACGGCCCCGTCTTTGCCCTCCTGCAGTTGCGCGAGCTTCTGTTTCCCCTCATTGATGGCCGCCTTGTCGGCTTCCTGCCGCGCGATAAGCCCGGTAATTTTATCCTTCAACTCTGTCATGGAGAGCGTAGTCGCTGGCCGGTAATTCAATAGCCTCGCTGCAACCAGCGTGTTCGGCGAAACTTCGACTGCCTCGGTATTGCGTTTATCCTTGATGACATCGTCCGAAAAAGCCGCTTGCAGCAGCCTTTCATTGGTGAAATAGGGTGGCTGGCCGCCGTTTCTTCCAGTCCAGTCGCTCTGCTGTATGGATAAGCCGAATTTCTCGGCAGCGGGCTGCAGGCTATCGCTCTGCTCATATACCATATTGCTGAAATCGTCCGCCATTTCGCCGAAAACCTTCTCGGCTTTCTGTTTCTTCACTTCCTGCTCAACCTGACCTTTTACCTTGTCAAAACTAACCGGTTCCGCGTTCTTGATGGCGGAAAGCTGGATGATATGAAAACCGTGATCTGTCTCGACCACCCCGCTGATCTCATCCAGCTTCATCTGGAAAACCGCATCTTCAAAAGACTTGACCATCATATTGCGCGCAAAGAAGCCGAGGTCGCCGCCTTTGGCCGCAGAACCCGGATCCTGAGAATATTCTCTGGCAAGATCCGCAAAGCGTTCCGGTGCTTTTTTAATTTCGGCAAGCAGCTGCTCGGCTTTGGCGCGTGCTGCCGCTCTCTCCGAATCCGGCGCCGTGGCAGGCGCGCTCAGAAGAATATGGCTCGCCCGGCGCTCCTCGGGTTGCCCGAATTCACCCCGGTGCTCGTCGAAGTACTTCTCTGCTTCATCGGTACTGACATGCGATTGCTTAATGAGCTCATCCAACGATAACACCAGATACTCGAGCCGTACCTGTTCCGGCAATTGAAATTCGGCCTGGTGACTGTCATAGTATGACTTGATAGCCGTATCATCAGGTTTGATATGGCCCAAAAACTGTTCCGGCCGTATTTGAGCCAGGCTGACCTCGCGCTTTTCTTCACTTAACCGAAGGACCCGGTCCGCTACTGTATCGGAAATGAAGCCGCTTTCGCTGTAAGGCGCGATCAACTGCTGGCGCATCAGTTCCTGGCGCACCCGTGCTTCGAATGCTTGCGGACTTAACCCCTGTCCACGCAGCAATTCTTCGTAGCGCGATTTGGAAAATTTTCCGTCTTCTTGAAATGAAGAGATATTTTGTATTGTTTCCACAAGCTGGGCATCCGGCACAGCCAATCCCATACGAGATGCTTCATGCTTCAGCAAGCGCTGCTGAATCAACCCTTCCAATATTGCGGATCGCACTTCGGGCTTATCCAGCAGGGCATCGTCAAAGCCCTCTCCCATCGAAGCCCGCATGGTGTCCTTCTGATTGCGCACGGCCTGATCGAATTCCTGCCGAAGGATCTTCTCGCCAGCCGCGAGCGCAACTTGATCTTCGCCCTCCTTGCCCTGATAGGATTCGAGGCCCCAGAACAGGAATGGCAGCATGGCGAGCGCCAGGATGACCTGGACGATACGTCTTTTTTTATGGACGAAATCAAACATTGATGGACAGAAAATGAATAAAAAAGGCGAACTTGCGTTCGCCCTGGTTTAGCCCAAAATTTGGCGGAGTGGACGGGACTCGAACCCGCGACCCCCGGCGTGACAGGCCGGTATTCTAACCAACTGAACTACCACTCCAACGATCAAAAAGCTGCTGGTGGGTGCTGACGGGGTCGAACCGCCGACATTCGCCTTGTAAGGGCGACGCTCTACCAACTGAGCTAAGCACCCCGATTTAAAGAACGCTAGTTTACTGCATCCTTGAGCGCCTTGCCAGCGCTGAATTTCGGTACCTTGGTAGCTTCAATCTTGATAGCTTCGCCAGTGCGAGGATTCCGGCCGGTTCGGGCCGCGCGCTTCCCCACTTTGAAAGTTCCAAATCCAACCAGGGTGACACTTTGGCCTTTTTTCAAAGCCGCTTTAATAGCAGACAATGCACCGTCCAGCGCATTTCCCGCAGAGGCTTTGGAAATGTCGGAAGATTTGGCAATGGCATCGATAAGTTCGGATTTATTCACGTGATTCCCCTTTCGTTATTGTTAAAGAGTTACAAAAACCCTGCAATCGGTTTTATATCAAGCCGCTTGTGCTTGGTCAAGCAATTGTAAAAATATTTCAGAGACGTTTCATACCACATTTTACGCAGGAATCTTATCCAACATGAAAGGCCGAAAATAAAAATGGTCTATACAGCTTGATTTTCGCCTCATGGTCTGACATGAGGCGAAAATCTTTAGTGCTTGATAACAACGCTCGCTACGCCCCCTTCGGCCGCAACCGGACCCGGACCGGATACCGGCGAGGCGGAGGGAAGCGGTTCCGGTTTGCGCTCCAAGGCCAGATCCAGCACCTGATCTATCCATTTGACCGGATGAATATCCAGTCTATTTTTAATATTTTCCGGAATCTCCGCCAGGTCCTTGACGTTATCCTCCGGGATCAGCACCGTTTTTATGCCGCCGCGATGCGCCGCCAACAGTTTCTCCTTGAGGCCGCCGATTGGCAGGACCTCACCACGCAACGTGATCTCCCCTGTCATTGCCACAGCCGCCCGAGCCGGAATACCGGTCAGAGCCGATACCATCGCAATGCAGATGCCGATGCCTGCGCTCGGGCCATCCTTGGGTGTCGCGCCCTCGGGCAAGTGAATATGAATGTCGTTCTTCTGATAAAAATCGTCGGCAATACCCAAGGTTCGTGAGCGACTGCGCACTACTGAGAGGGCTGCCTGAACCGACTCCTGCATCACCTCACCCAATTTTCCGGTTGTGATGGTTTTCCCCTTGCCAGGCAACACCACAGCTTCAATGGTCAATAGTTCGCCCCCCACTTCGGTCCATGCCAGACCCGTAACCTGTCCTACCTGGTTTTTTTCTTCCGCAACGCCATACGTGTAGCGTCTTACGCCCAGATATTTGTCGAGATTCCGTCCGCTGACCGTAATCTTCTTTTGATCATTTTTCAGCAGTAGTGCCTTCACGACTTTACGGCAAATTTTCGAGATTTCCCGTTCCATTGCCCGCACCCCGGCCTCACGCGTGTAATAGCGCGTAATATCGCGCAGCGCGGACTCGGAGACCGCCAGTTCGTTTTCCTTCAAGCCATGGTTTTTTACCTGTTTAGGCAGTAAATAGCGCATGGCAATGTTCAGTTTCTCATCCTCCGTATAGCCCGATAACCTTATTACTTCCATGCGATCAAGCAGCGCCGGCGGTATATTCAGCGTGTTCGCAGTGGCGACAAACATGACGTCGGACAAATCGTACTCAACCTCGATATAATGGTCCACGAAAGAATTATTTTGTTCTGGATCAAGAACTTCCAAAAGCGCAGATGAGGGGTCGCCACGAAAATCCATACCCATCTTGTCCACTTCGTCCAGTAGAAACAAGGGATTCTTGACACTTACCTTGGTCATGTTTTGCAGGATCTTGCCGGGCATCGAACCGATATAAGTGCGGCGATGGCCGCGTATCTCGGCCTCGTCACGAACACCGCCCAGTGACATACGCACGAATTTGCGGTTGGTGGCACGCGCAATGGATTGTCCCAGCGAAGTTTTGCCCACTCCGGGAGGGCCTACCAGACAAAGAATCGGCGCTTTCAATTTATCCACACGCTGCTGCACAGCCAGGTACTCGACGATTCGCTCCTTGACCTTCTCGAGCCCGTAATGATCCTGCTCAAGCACGACTTCAGCAGCACCGAGATTCTTGCTGATTTTGCTCCTTTTTTTCCACGGCAGCGCAACCAGCGCATCAATATAATTGCGAACTACCGTGGCTTCCGCCGACATCGGAGACATCAACCGGAGTTTTTTCAGTTCTGCCTCTGCCTTGGCGCGCGCTTCCTTGGACATCTGGGCTGCTTGTATTTTCTTGTCGATTTCTTCCAGATCGGCGCCGTCTTCACCCTCGCCCAGTTCCTTCTGAATAGCTTTCACCTGCTCGTTGAGATAGTAGTCCCGCTGGCTTTTCTCCATCTGACGCTTGACGCGTCCACGAATGCGTTTTTCCACCTGAAGTATATCGAGTTCAGTTTCCAGTAATCCCAGCAGATGTTCCAGGCGCTTCGGTACATCGAAAATTTCCAGTACTTCCTGCTTTTGCTCAAGTTTCAAGGGCAAATGAGCAGCAATTGTGTCAGCAAGACGCCCTGCTTCATCTATGCCGCTCAGCGAAGTCAGTATTTCGGGAGGAATCTTTTTATTGAGTTTTACATACTGGTCGAATTGAGCCAGCATCGCGCGCCGCATTGCTTCAACTTCATGGTTATCAATAGCATCCGGAGGCAGCAATGCAGCCTGACCGGAAAAATACGTGCCGTCGTCGGTCACGTTGATAATGCGTGCGCGGCGGCCGCCTTCTACCAGCACCTTGACGGTACCGTCCGGCAATTTGAGCATTTGCAGCAGGTTTGCAACGGTGGAGACGCCGTAGAGATCTTCCGGCGCCGGCTCATCCTTGGCTGCAAATTTCTGAGCCACGAGCAAGATGCTCTTGCCGGATTCCATGGCGATTTCCAGCGCTTTTATGGATTTAGGCCTTCCAACGAAAAGAGGAATGACCATATGCGGAAAAACGACGACATCGCGCAACGGTAATAGCGGTAATGAAATTTGAGTGGGATCGTTCACTGGAGAAGACATGTCGGCTCACCTATAAGAGACAAACAAGAGTTATGGGGACGCCGCGGAGAAATTCAACGGACAATGCAAATAGGGGACGTGTATTAACAGCTCTTGGCTACCTTCGGCTTATCTGAATAGATCAGGATGGGCTTGATATCGCCATTGACCGAACCATGATCAATTACTACCTTGGCAACATTTTCCAGCGATGGAAGATCGAACATCGTGTCCAGCAGAGCACTCTCCAGAATGGAACGCAAACCACGCGCCCCGGTCTTTCGCGCCAACGCCTTCTTGGCTATTGCTTTCAGGGCCTGCTCACGAAATTCGAGATCGACCCCCCCCTCCATGTGAAACATTTTCTGGTACTGCTTGATGAGCGCGTTCTTTGGTTCGGTCAATATTTGAATCAATGCTGACTCATCCAGTTCCTCCAGCGTTGCAACCACGGGCAGACGTCCGACAAATTCCGGTATCAGGCCATATTTGACCAGATCTTCAGGCTCCACGCCTCGTAATACTTCGCCGAAGTCCTTCCGCCCGTCGCGGCTTCTCACATCGGCGCCAAAACCTATCCCCCCCTTTTCGGATCGGGCACGTATTACCTTCTCGAGCCCATCAAAAGCACCACCGCAAATGAAAAGAATGTTGGTGGTATCCACCTGCACAAACTCTTGATTGGGGTGTTTTCTACCCCCCTGAGGCGGTACTGAAGCGATGGTCCCCTCGATCAGTTTCAGCAGGGCCTGTTGTACGCCTTCCCCTGACACATCCCGTGTAATCGACGGGTTGTCGGATTTGCGCGAAATCTTGTCAATTTCATCGATGTAGACTATCCCTTGCTGCGCCTTTTCTGCATCGTAATTGCATTTCTGGAGCAGCTTCTGGATGATATTTTCCACATCCTCGCCGACGTAGCCCGCTTCGGTCAGCGTTGTCGCATCAGCCATCACAAAAGGCACATCAAGCAATCGCGCCAACGTCTGCGCGAGCAATGTCTTGCCCGAGCCCGTCGGACCGATAAGCAGAATATTGCTCTTCGCCAGCTCGATTTCATCGGCGTCCGCCTTTGCCAGGTTTCTCAGCCGTTTGTAGTGGTTGTAAACCGCTACCGACAGGATCTTCTTCGCCTGCTCCTGGCCAATTACATAGTGATCGAGGATCTGGCAAATTTCATGCGGTACCGGCAAATCCGACTTCGTAAGCTTGGCAGCTTCAGCGCCTTGTATTTCCTCACGAATGATGTCATTGCAAAGCTCGATACATTCATCGCAAATGAATACCGATGGGCCGGCAATGAGCTTTTTCACTTCGTGTTGACTTTTGCCGCAGAAGGAACAATAAAGCAGTTTTTCACCGCCAGTTTTCTCTGACATAGTTTTATCCCGCATTATCCGAGCCGTTGCGCTCGTAGACCAGCAATCACTTCCACCCTATTTTCTTCAACTCGTGCTTTCACTCCTGGAGGTTAGCACAGCATCGATCAAGCCGTATTTCACCGCCTGCTCGGCGCTGAGAAAATTATCCCGGTCCGTGTCTCTCTCAATGGTCTCTATACTTTGGCCGCTGTGCTTCGCCAACAACTCATTCAACCGGTGTTTTAGAAACAGAATCTCTTTCGCATGTATCTCGATGTCCGAAGCCTGCCCCTGGAAACCCCCTAACGGCTGATGGATCATAACGCGCGAGTTGGCGAGGCAGAAGCGTTTGCCCTTGGCACCGGCCGTCAGCAACAGCGATCCCATGCTTGCCGCCTGCCCTATGCAGAGCGTGCTGACATCGGGTTTAATATATTGCATGGTATCGTAAATCGCCATCCCGGCGGAAACCAGGCCGCCAGGAGAATTAATATAAAAATGAATATCCTTGTCCGCGTTTTCGGACTCCAGAAACAGGAGTTGTGCCACGATCAGGTTCGCGGAGCCCTCGGTAACCGGACCCACCAGGAATATGACCCGCTCTTTCAGCAATCGAGAATAGATGTCGTATGCGCGTTCACCTCTTCCACTGGTCTCGATCACCATGGGAATCAGGCCCAACCCGCTCGGCTCGAGACTACGCTGCTTCCAGTCAAGTTGCTGCATTATGATCTTCCCATTAACTCATCTAAAGTCGTTAACTTATCCGCCACTGCGACCTTCTCCAATACCCACATCACGACGTTGTCTTCCAACGCTGCCGACTCGACCTCATTAAGACGATCCGGTACGGAATAATGCCATTTGATCACCTCCGCCGGATTCTCGTAACTCTGCGCGAGATCCTCTACCACCGCACGCACCTGCTCGGGCTTTGGGTGCAAGCCATGGCTTTTTACCAGTTCCCCCAGAATCAATCCCAGGTTTACGCGGCGTTGCGCTCTTTCCAGAAGCAAATCCTGAGGCAACGGCAAGTTCTTGGCGCTCAGGCCGCGCGACGCCAGTTCCTCGCGCGCTTCCTGCATCAAGCGCTCCTGCTCCATTTCCACCAGGGCCTTGGGAGCCTGGATGCTGGTTGCATCAAGAAGCGCCTGCATGACCTGCTCCTTAAGCCTGGTCTTTATACGCCGAGACGCCTCACGCCTGAGGTTGGCCTCGATTTCGACGCGCATTTTTTCAACGTCGCCATCGGCGACACCCAGCGACCTGGCGAATTCCATATCGGCATCGGGCAGTCTTGAAGACTCCACCCCGTTTAAAGTCACCTCAAATACGGCGGTCTTTCCGGCGACCTCTTTGCCATGATAGTCTGCCGGAAAGGTAACTTCAAATGTTTTGACCTGTCCGGCGCTCATGCCGATCAGCGGCTCTTCGAAGTCTTTGAGAAGCTTCCCTTCACCCAGCACCAAGGTAAAATTCTCGGCGTTACCTCCTGCAAACTCTACTCCATCGATGCGGCCATGATAATCGATATTGATGCGATCGCCCGACTGGGCCTCCCGTTCAGCAGGTTCGTATTGAACGCGTTGTTTGCGCAAGACCTCTACCGTATTATCAATATCGGATTGCGAGATATCGACCACGGGCCGTTCAATGCGAATTGCACTCAAGTCTCCCACGACTACGTCTGGATAGACCTCAAATGTCGCGCTGAATTCAAACTGGGTCGCATTTTCTGCCGGCTGTTTGGGCTCGAAACGAGGATAGCCAGCGATTCTCAGGTTTTTCTCGCGCACAGCCTCGCTGAAATTCTTTTTCAGCACATCACTGATCACTTCCTGCCGCACCTGCGGGCCATACTGCTGCATGACGATTTTCAACGGCACTTTTCCCGGCCGAAAACCGGGTAATTTCGCCGTGCGCGCCAAATGCTTCAAGCGGCTTTCAATTTCCGTCTCGATTTTATCCTGGGGAACCGAAACGTTAAGGCGGCGCTCCAACGCACCAAGGTCTTCGACATTCGTTTGCATTGCATTTCCTGACTGGTTGATAACATTATGCAGCGTTAGCGACCAGGGGGAACGCGACAGCCGTCAAGATGCGCTATCGCTCAGACCGCTTACAACTCCCTGGTGCGAAAGGGGGGACTCGAACCCCCACACCTTTCGGCGCCAGAACCTAAATCTGGTGCGTCTACCAATTCCGCCACTTTCGCAGGCCGCTTT
>JBDSOQ010000058.1:0-5014 GCA_039914755.1 Nitrosospira sp.
GGCGGCGGACACATTGGAGGTGGAGGGTTCGGTGGCGGCGGACACGTTGGAGGTGGAGGATTTGGTGGCGGTGGGCACATTGGGGGTGGAGGGTGGGCCCATGGCGGAGGAATGCACTATGGAGGCGGGGAGCACTTTGGCGGAGGAGTTGGTTATTATCGCGGCGGGGGAGTCGGCGTCTATCGCGGCGGCGGATTGGGTTACTACCGTGGTCCACGCGGTTTCTATCGTGGCTACGGCTATGGCCTCGGATTTGGTTTTGGAGGGTATGGACTAGGATTAGGTTTGGGATATGGTCTGGGTTTTGGCCTTCTAGGTTATGGGCTGCCTTATTATCCATATCCGTATCCATATCCACCCGTGGGGAGTGCGCCGTCGGCACCGCCGATATATATACAACAAAACATGCCGCAACAAGATGACATGCAAAATCCGGCTCAGCCACAATCCAGCTATTGGTATTATTGTCAGGCGCCGGAGGGTTATTACCCCTATGTCAAGGATTGTCCCAGTGGCTGGGAACAAGTGGCTCCGCAGCCGCCTGCCCAATAATGTCGTTACTCGCACCGCCAGGCTTTTCCCCTGACTACACTGCCTTCCCTTCAAGTTGCGGAATCCAATGCAGGGATGTAATTCACGAAGCCGATGCCGGCGATCAGGATCACAGTCACCCAGGCGGCCCGAGGCTCAATCAGATTCCATGGCCCGACGGTACCCACAGGCAACTCCGGGTAGATTACGATCGCCAGAATAGCCAGCAGAAGCGCCGAGCGCAACTCGCTTTCCGTCAATCCCATGGAAAAGCCTGCAAGCCCTTCTTTCCAGGCGAGTAACGCAGTTGCGATCACCATCACTGCCGCCGGCAAAATTGTATGCCCCTGTCCGCACAGAATGCCCGCCATGCAGGTTACCAGCATCGCCGCCGACGTTGTCAGCTCTGTTCCCTGATTAGCCCGTAATGCCTGTACGTTCAGCACCACCGTCAGCATGCCGACGAGTGCGAGGATGAGCAACGAAAACGCAGTACCGAGCGCACTGCCGAGCGCACCGAGAAGGCAAATGAAACCGAACGTGCGTAATCCCGCTTCCTTGCCGCGTCGTTCGCGTTCCAGCCCAATCAGCAACCCCAGAGACAGGCTCAGCGCTAGACGAACCAGGATCTGCAGATATGGCCAATCCGCGGTCGGTAAAGCAGGAAAGGACTCAGCCATTAATTCTTCATCTCAGAACGTCATTGTCTGGAGATTCGAGTTTAGATGCATAGTAACTCATTGGGTATATTGAACGAGTGTACGGCACCGTACAGACCGAGTACGAGGGAAATGACATTCTGTATTCCTCTTTAATCTCAAAGGATAACACGATGAAAACAATTAAACTTTTGATGGGTATGTTTATGATCGGCGCGTTGCTGGCGCCCGTTGCGAGCTTTTCTGCAAGCCACGACTCGGATTCAAGTGTGGGTGAATATGTCAAGGATTCGGTAATCACCAGCAAGATCAAAGCCAGGTTGGCCGCCGAAAAGGATGTCAGCGCGATGCATATCATGATTGATACAGATAAGAATGGCGTAGTGGTGATGAGCGGCACAGCCAGAAGTCAAGCTGAAATCGATAAAGCGCATTCGATCGCGCATTCCGTCGACGGTGTCACGAAGGTCATAAATCAAATAAAGATCAAGAAAGAGCATTAGGCCAGGTCTGCTCATGCCCTAACGCCACCAGGAATACAACGGCCGGGTAACTCCGGCCAATTTTTTGTCGTGTGGTTGTAATACAGGGTTAAATCAAGTCATTGCGTTTTGGTGGAAGCTGGCATCCGCGGCATGCAAAGTATGCCAATTGTTAACTTGGGCCGGATTTCGGCTCAAGCCCGGAATGACGAAATTCATACCTATTCACTCCCCCAATAATAGAGTGTCCCGGAGCAAAACTCATTACCGGTTTGCGAATAAGATCCTCATCCACCCCGAGAGCGTCAGCAAAAAGCCCGGATCGGACGTTTCGTTAAACAACCCTTCCACTTTGCTGCGCATGTATTCACTTCTGGCGGTATGCCCCACCAGCTTGTTAGTCAGGTACGGCCAGTTAAATAAAAACTCGGCTTTACGGTAGACTTCAAACTTCGGCTGGAGGGCTTTTATACTTCGGGTATAGGCTTGGGCTACAGCGGCGTGACCGAGATCGCATTTTGCCATGATTGCCTCCGCCGCCAGGATGCCCGTTTCCAACGCTTTGCCAATTCCCTCGCCAGTAAGCGGAAAAGTCGCGCCGATGCATTCTCCTATGCCCAGCACGCCACCGCGAGCGAACCGCGTACCGGACAAGCCGGTACGAAGTGGCGCTCCTTTAAGGGGGCTGATGATTTTTCCGTCTCGCATCAAGTCTTGAGCAAGGGGTAATTGGGCAATAAATCGCTCATAGCTCCGACGAGGATTACTGTGTCTATGCGCAGAACCGAAGAATCCGATGCCGATATTGAATGTGGCGTCAGGCCCCGGAAAAATCCAGCCATAGCCGCCTTTCGCCGAGTGATCGAAGGCGAATGCCAATTCGTTAAAATCTTTTGCCACACGCTCGTTACGCACATACTGGCGAGCCGCGAAACTTCGGCATTCGGCTCGAAGCAACAAACCAGCACGCTCGATTGGCGCGGCATTAGCACCGGTTGCCAGCAATATCCAGTGCGCCCAGGCAGAGATAAAATTACCACTCCTGTGGAACTCAACCCGGTAACTGCTCTCATCCTCATCAGAAATGCCGACGAACTCGTGGTCAGGTAAAAACTCGCTACCGGCATCAATGGCGCTGTCCAGCAATAACTCATCCAGTTTCAGACGCGGCACACAAGCGCTATCAGCTCGGACCAAAACATTACTGCCATCGAAACCAATCAGACGCATCCCTTTGGCAGGGCGGGAAATCCTGGTGACCTGCTCCATCAGGCCAAGTTTTTTCAACACATGATGCGCATCAGGAATCAAGGCGTCTCCACACGTTTTGTCACGCGGGAAAATCGCCTTGTCAAACAAGCCAACAGAAAAGCCAGCGCTGGCTAAAGTACGGGCGGCCGCACAACCTGCGGGGCCCGCGCCAATGATAATGACGTCATAGACTTGTCGCATTGGATCGTCTCAGGTGTCTGGCAACGTTTGTTTTCACATGCACCCCATGAAGGTTAAAACGGGCAGCCTCACGAAATCTCCAATATATTCATAGCAGTGTTTGTTTCATAGTCAAATCTATTTGCAAATTCCCTGGTTTCAGACTCATTGCCGGGATGGTTTTCGCTGTCTTTCGCTGTGGCGTCCATGCTTCAACATGGTTGTGAAAGCGGCGGGGCTATAAATATCCGTACTATCTTGGACCTTGTTGTCTCTCGACGCTCGAACAGGGGGTTAGCAGAAAATGAGGGAAAAGCTAATTCTCTCAATCGTAGCCATCAGCAAATCGTGGTGGCCCATCCGGCGACAGTCATGTGAGAGCCGCACGCTTGTAACTTACTGATCAAAAACCACTGTTTTATTTGTGTGCGACAATTTGTCACATTCCTGTAATGACTAAAATAGATTATTCTCGCGTTCCCATTCGTTGAGGTGTGACGTTGGATTCCAGATGCAGCGTATCGTATTTATTTTGCTAAATGTTCCTGGGTCCGTACTCGCCAATCGCCCAGATCCAGCTACTAAAAATATGGCGAGGAAAACCCCACTTCCCCTGAGCCACAAGATGATGAACTGATGGGTTGGGGCCGTAAGTTTTTAAAAACGCTTTTAGCGCAGCATCGATGAACGGCTGTTTTTCACTAATAAGAAAAGCAGGTGAGGAAATATGAAACCGGATACAAAGCTGAAATCGATACCGTTTGCCTTGGCAGGTTTGCTCTGCGTATCTTCCGTCTGGGCAACCGGGGAGCACGGGCTACTAGCAAAAGATGAGGTCGAAGCTGAATTAACACCCATTAAAAAGCCCGTTGCCGCTGCCCCTACCCCTCTGCCAGCACGTTCCGCTGGTACGGAGATAACGCAAGCTCCCGTCGGAACTGACGAAAAAAAAGCATCAACTGACGAGCCCGCGGTTAAATTGCCGGAAATGACGATCGGAGGAAAAGTGAAGCCGATCTCCAGGCAAACCGAAAAGGAACGGTACAGGCTACCCCAGACCACAGAGAGCATGACCAGGGAAAAACTGGACAGTACGGTCAATCTCATGGCTACAGAGGATGCCATTAAATACATGCCATCCATTCAAGTACGCAGTCGCTATATCGGTGACACCAACGCGCCCGTGGGGATGCGCACCTCGGGCACATCCGCCAGCGCGCGCAACCTGATTTATGCGGATGGTATCTTGCTGTCTTCCCTGCTCGGCAATAACAATACAAACACGGGTTCACCTCGCTGGAATACGGTATCGCCTGCTGAAATCGAACGTATCGATATCATGTACGGCCCGTTTTCGGCAGCCTATGCCGGCAATTCAATAGGTGGGGTAATCAACATCACCACGCGAATGCCGGATAAATTTGAAGTGGGTGCCGATGCGCAATCTTCCTGGCAGACTTTTAATCTCTATGGCACAAAAGAGACTTACGACACCCAGAGGTACTCCGGAAATATCGGCCATCGCTATAACGATTTGTCATTCCGGTTCGACTACAGCCATCTCGATGCCCATAGCCAGCCGATAACGTTTGCGACAGCGCTTAACTCCTCAGGTATACAACCTGGCAGTGGCGCATCGGCCGGACAAACGATTCAATCCGTAACAGGTGCCTTTGCCGGCGCAAACGCTACAAATGCCCCCAACCAGACGCTGGGTGCGGGAAACATCAATCACACCGTACAGGATAACTTCAAGTGGAAATGGGCCTACGATATTACCCCGACCATAAAGATCGCCTATACCTTGGGCATGTGGCAGAACAACGCACAGTCCCGGACACAAAGTTATCTGAAAGATGCAAATGGTAATTCAGTACAAAGTGGGTGGGTAAATATTGGAGGCAGGGCATT
>JBDSOQ010000142.1:0-1929 GCA_039914755.1 Nitrosospira sp.
GCATATTCGATAACGTATCGAAAGAGGCCTGGGCCGGATGGATCAGGCATCAAACCATGCTGGTCAATGAGAACCGCTTGAATCTATCGGACATCAAGGCACGCAAGTATCTGGCTGAACAACTCGAGGCGTATTTCTTTGGGGCAGGAGCCGAGCAACCTGTAGGCTATGTGCCACCGACGAAATAATAAATTCCAGAGTACGTCTTTCGCGAAAGATTCGATTTGTCCACTACTGCCGAAGCCGTGCAGGAAAAAGCGGCTTTTCCATGACAAATTCCCAAACTGTTAGTCCATTTCTCAACCGCGAACTGGGCCAGATAGAGTTCAACCGGCGAGTTCTCGCTCAGGCTGGAAACAATGATATGCCGCTTCTGGAACGCTTGAAATTTCTGTGCATAGTCAGCAGTAATCTGGACGAATTTTTTGAAGTGCGCATTGCCGGGCTAAAGGAACAGATCAAGCTGGATACGCCTGGCTTCGGGCCGGACGGGATGTTGCCGCGCCAAGTATTCAAGCTCGTTTCCGAACAGGCACATGCACTCGTGGCGCGACAGTACCAATTATTGAATCGGGACGTTCTGCCCGGGCTTGCAAGTGAAGGCATCTGTTTTCTGCGTCGCGCCGCTTGGAACGAGGTTCAGCGCGAGTGGATCAAGGCTTATTTCTTTCGTGAGATGATGCCGGTTCTGACTCCTATAGGCCTCGATATTTCGCATCCTTTTCCACGCGTGCTCAACAAGAGTTTGAATTTTGCAGTTGAACTGGAAGGCAAGGATGCTTTTGGGCGCGGTTCTGGAACGGCTATTGTGCAAGCGCCGCGTGTGTTGCCGCGCGTGATTCCGCTACCGCCCGAACTCAGCAGCAGCGAGTATAACTTCGTGTTTCTGTCGTCTATCCTGCATGCGCACGTGGGCGAATTATTCTCCGGTATGAGTGTCCTCGGCTGTTATCAATTCCGCGCAACCCGCAATAGTAATCTGTTTGTGGATGAGGAAGAAGTCAAGAACCTGCGTGTCGCGCTGCAAGGCGAGTTGCCACAGCGGCATTTCGGCAATGCGGTACGGCTCGAAGTGGCGGACAATTGCCCGAAACACATGTCGGATTTCTTATTGGACCAGCTTGGCCTTTCGCAAGACGATTTTTATCAGGTGGAAGGGCCAGTGAATCTCGTGCGATTAATGCAGGTTCCTGATCGGATCGAGCGCCCTGGTCTGAAATACCCACCTTTCATTCCCGGTCTGCCGTTAACGTTGCAAAAGAAAAAAGCTGTTGATATTTTTCAGATGATCCGGAAGAACGATATCCTCTTGCATCATCCATATCAATCATTTCAACCGGTGATTCATTTCATTCAGCAGGCTTCGGTTGATCCTGATGTCGTGGCCATAAAACAGACCGTATATCGTACAGGAACGGATTCGCTGGTCATGACAGCGCTTATCGCTGCCGCCAGCAGCGGCAAGGAGGTTACGGTAGCGGTGGAGTTGCTGGCGCGCTTCGATGAGGAGGCCAACATCAACTGGGCCAGCCGGCTCGAGGAAGTCGGCGCCCATGTCGTGTATGGGGTGGTCGGCTACAAAACTCACGCCAAGATGGCAATGGTAGTTCGGCGTGAGGAAGGCAAGCTGCGGCGTTACGTGCACCTAGGTACGGGTAATTACCACGCCGGTACTGCCCGGCTCTATACCGATTTCGGGTTATTCACTTCCAATGAGGACGTCTGCGCGGACGTAAACGAAGTATTCACGCAGTTGACGGGTCTCGGCAAGGCGGGGAAATTAAGGCATCTATGGCAATCTCCGTTTAGCTTCCACAGCCAGATGCTGACGGCCATCAATGGCGAAATTCAGAATGCGAAAGCAGGGAAGCCTGCACGTATCATCGCCAAAATGAATGCCTTGCTCGAGCCGGAAATCATCAGGGCGCT
>JBDSOQ010000006.1:0-3601 GCA_039914755.1 Nitrosospira sp.
GTTCACTTCAAGCCGATCAAAATAACCAGAATCCTCGACGCTACTGTCGAATTAACCGAGGGCGTCTCAACAGAAGACCGGATTATAAACAATCCCAGCGCTGCCATACTTGAAGGTGACAAGGTAAGCATTGTAACGCCTGCACCGGGATATGATCTGATCAGTGTTCCAAAAGAGCCGGGGTCATCGAAACCAGCCTCGCATTCGGAAATGTCAGATACGAAGCCAAAACAAGCGTTAAACGGAACAGACGAGCCGATTATAAACAACCCCGGCGTGACCCTGCCTGAAGGTGACAAGGTGAGCGCTGTAACGCCTGCACCAGGACATGACCCCACCGATAATGCAAAAGAATCGGTACCGAAGTCATCGAAACCAGCTTCACACTCAGAAATGCCAGATCCGATGTCAAAACAACCGTTAAACGGATCACATGCGCCATGAATACTCATTCGATGATTGACTCGCGGCGTAAAAAAGGAACCCATATTTCAAATCTCTGCCGTCTCGGCGCAAGATTTGGCGGGTTTTTATTTCTGGTGACCAGCTTGGCGGCTTGCAGTGGCCTCCCCTTTCCTGCATTCGATCTGACACCCACTTATAAACCGCCTGAATATGTCGTTCCGGATTCCTGGGAGGGAACGAGTGATTTCGTCAAGGCTAATCCGTCGGATGATGCAATCCGACCCGACTGGTGGACACTGTATGACGATCCAATTCTAAACAAGCTTGTGGAGCAGGGACTTGCAGCCAACCCGGATTTGCATGCAGCCGCTGAACGGTTCGTTCAAGCGCGCGATGCAATGATGAAGGCACGGGCTCGATATATGCCCCAACTCGGCTTTGAGTACGGTGGTAGTAATAACAGGCAATCCGACCATACCCTCTTTCGTGCTCCTGGAGAACCTGACAGCGATACTCAACATATTATGAGTGGAATTGCATCCTGGGAGCCGGATTTCTGGTCGAAATTTCGGAATGTGGCGCAATCCAGAATCTATCGTGCTGAAGAACGTGCGGCTGATTACGGACTCGCACGCCTTATTCTGCAAGCGGAAATTGCATCGAATTATTTCGCACTGCGTGGACTGGATGCGCAAATTGCGATTTACACACGGTCGATTCATCTTTACAGGTATACGGTGGATGTTGTAGTGACTCAGTTTGAAGGCAAGATCGCCTCTAATCTCGACGTAGCACGGGCTCAGTCGTTGCTGTTCTCTACCGAGTCAGAATTGAACCTGATGCAAAGCGACCGAAAGGTGATGGAGCAGGCCATTGCAATTCTTCTTAATCTCGCTCCAGCCAGCTTTAAGATCGAGCCGGTAGATACCCTGCTTACCACGCATTTCAGCCTTCCGCAGACAATTCCATCTACTTTACTTGAACGTCGGCCCGATATTGCCGCGATGGAGCGCCGGATGGCACAGGCCAATCGCGGCATTGGAATTGCACGTGCCGCTTTTTTTCCGGATGTGTCCTTCCGGCTTGGAGGAGGACTTGAGAATTCCGGACTCAATCTGCTCAGCCTGGCTAACGGTTTCTGGGCCTATGGTTCCTCTTTTGCCATTCCGATTTTTCAGGGCGGATATCGTCGGGCTCAATTGCAACAATCATGGTCAGCCTATCGCGAAACAGAAAATTCATATCGTTCGACAGTGTTGAATGCTTTTCGTGAAGTTGAAAATAACCTGACCAAGACCTATTGGATGGCTAAAGCTGCCGAACGGCAGGACGCTACCGTCGGAGCCGCGCGTATCACACAAGACCTTACCATGGACCTCTACAAGGGCGCTTTGGCCTCCAGCCTTGAACTCATTTATGCGCAGATCGGCACGCTGACGGCAAGCGTCAAGTCTGTACAGATCAAGACTGGTGTACTGGTGGCATCGGTGGACCTCATTCGTTCGCTTGGAGGGGGCTGGAACCGCGACCAATTACCTGAAGACAAGGAAATTCAACCCTTTAGCGTACTTCAATATTGGGATCTTGATAAGCCATCGCCAGTCGGAGGAATTGACGTCAATGCGGATCCTGCCGATAGAAAAAGCAAAACCCATAATTTGACCAAGCCTCTGGTTCAACATGAAGATCATAGTGAAGGAAGCAAAAGCAATAAACTTCCAGAGCCCCCGTTTCCAGAGCCCTTTTTTCCATAACTGCATCTTGCAGGAGTTGCGTTGCAAAAAATTGTGATGGTCAAAGACAGCTCTTTGATATGCCTGGTTAAGTGGAATAGATGGAGCTTCTTGCGAAACTCCCCACTTGAGCGGGATTAACTGGCGAGTGGAGTAGAGATGGGCGGCCATTGCCGGCAAGATGGAGGTTCTGAATACCTCATCTATACGCCCAATATGAATAGAATACTACGCAACGAAACGGAATCATGCAACGGTGGCAAGTGGTTCAGCATGAGTTGATTGAAATAGCCGGCGAGGTTATCGACCGGTATCAGGATGCATCGGAGTTCCGGGCCAAAACCCGGATCTATCGATGTTTTGAAAGCGGCACTAACTGCTGGATTCAGGATCAGTTTTCATAAAAACGGGCCTCTCGCTGGAGCAGATCGTCGATTGTGATGCCTACCGGCAAAAAACCGTCGAATACCGTTCCCAACCTCTTCGTCTTGAAGAATTCCGTATCGGCTCTGTAAGCTCTAGGGGGTAGCGGGAAATATTGGGCGCCTCTCACCAGGGTGGAGGCATTCTTGATATAGAACGTAACGAACTCCTTGACTTCGGGTTTCTCTGCTTTCTTCATATTCACGTAGATGAAAATGGGCCGGGACAAAGGCCGATAGGTTCCGTCTTCCACCGTTTCGACCGATGGAACGATTCCTTCGCCTCTACCATCGTCTATAGCGACAGCCCTGACTTTCTCCTGATTTTCCACATAGTATCCAAAACCGAAAAACCCAAGTGCGTTCTTGTCGCTTGCCACGCCCTGGACCAATACGTTGTCGTCCTCGGATGCCGTAAAGTCGCCGCGGATGGATCTTGCCTTGCCGACGATGGCCTGCGTAAAATAATCAAATGTGCCGGAATTCACGCCGGCGCCATAGAGCTTGAACGCCTCATCCGGCCATGCCGGATTTACCTGGCTCCATCTGGTGATTTTACCTTGAGCGGCAGGGCCCCATATTTTCTTCAATTCTGCGACAGTCATGGTTTTCACCCAGTCATTCTTTGGATTCACCGCCACCGTTATTGCATCAAACGCCACCGGCAATTCAACATATTCCACGCTGGCCTTATTGCAGGCCTTCATTTCATTTCCCTGAATGGGACGGGACGCATTGACGATGTCTATTTGACCGCGGCAGAATTTCATGAAGCCGCCACCCGTACCGGAGACGCCGACCGTTACTTTGATTGCATTTTTTTGGGTTGTCTGGAAATTTTTAGCCACCGCTTCGGTGATGGGATACATTGTACTCGACCCGTCAATTTTTATAACTGTATCGGCGCCCGCAATGCCAGCAGTGGTTAATACACCTGATACAGCGGTCATGCCTAACACTTTAACGATACGCGATATAAACATTTTTTCCTCCATTCAGTTAACTCGGATTGGTTGCCACACATCACCGTCCAAGATCCTT
>JBDSOQ010000113.1:0-6486 GCA_039914755.1 Nitrosospira sp.
TTCGCTTTCGCGCGATAGAAATCGAAGGGTTGGCGCGCAGACCCATCGTTCAGGATCTGCTGGCGTTGACCCGCGCACTGGCGCATCCTGCCGATCGAATGGCGTGGCTCGCTTTGCTGCGCGCGCCTTGGTGCGGCCTCACGCTCGCGGACATGCACGCGCTCGTATCAGTGCGTTCCGAACCCGCTACTGGCGATGTTGCCGATGTGGTTGTTGGCGACGCCCGGGCAGACAGAAGAGATGGCAGGGCGAAGCCACTTGATCGTACAGTCTGGGAATTGATCAACGACGACGTCTGCATGGCATCGGTTTCCGCCGATGGCTATGTCCGGCTTCTGCGCGTGCGGGAGGTATTGGCGGAATGCATGGCTCACCGTTGCCGCCAGTCGCTGCGGAACACTGTAGAGGCAGCATGGCTTGCGCTGGGAGGCCCCGCCTGTATTGAAGATGCGACAGACTTTGAAGATGCCGCATCCTACCTCGATTACCTCGAAGCAAACGAAAACGAAAGCAGCGTTCTCACCGCCGCTGCCTTGGAGGAAGGGCTCGTCAGGCTTTTCGCACTACCTGACGTAAAAGCCGACGATACCCTGCAAATCATGACGATTCACAAGGCCAAGGGCCTGGAATTCGATCATGTGATCGTACCCGGTCTTGGCCGCTCATCGCGCGGCAACGATAAGAAGCTATTCATGTGGATGGAGTATTTACGGCCTGCGCTCACCACGGAAGAGCCGGGCGAAGGTAACGACCTGTTGCTCGCGCCGATTCAGGAAACGGGTGGGGAGGCCGACCGCATATATTCATGGCTGGAGAAACTCGACGGTGAAAAGGAACGCCTGGAGGATGGGCGCTTGCTCTACGTGGCTGCAACACGCGCCAGGCAGCGCCTGCATCTGCTGGGAAGCGCGGGTATTCGCGAAGGGGAGGGCGCTTTTGAACCTTTTGAGCTGAAACCGCCGGCGGGAAAAACACTGCTGAGTAAAATCTGGCCAATGGTGGAGCATATTTATGCAGAAGCTGCGGCACAAGCAATGTCTTCAGGCGGGTTATTTGCCGCCGATGATAAAGAGCAGCGCGCGGCGGGCGAGTACGCTATCGATCAGTCTCTCCGACGCCTTGTAGCGGGTTGGACGCGGCCAGCCGCGCCGCCCTCGGTACGGTGGAAGGTTCAGCAGCAGGTATCGACGATTCAGAGTGAGATCGAGTATTCATTGGCGGGGGAAACGGCGCGTATTATCGGAAACATCGTACACCGCTGGCTGCAGCGCATCGCCGAGGATGGGGTGGCGAACTGGAACGCGGCGAGGATTCCCGAGTTACGGGATATTTTCAAGCGTCAGTTCGCTGCTTGCGGCATGGTCGGCAATGAGGTCGATACCGATGCGGCTGTCAAACGGGTAATAACCGCGCTTACCCATGCGGTGAGCGATCGGCGTGGACAATGGTTGCTCGGCCCACAGCGGGATGCCCGCAACGAATTGCGCATGACATCGATAGCCGAAGGCGAGTATATCGATCTCGTTATCGATCGTACCTTTCGTGATGAGAGCGGCCAGCGGTGGGTGGTGGACTACAAGACCAGCACTCATGAAGGCTCGAACCTGGAAGGTTTTCTCGACAGTGAACAGGAGCGCTATCGCGCCCAACTCGACCGTTATGCGGCGCTTATGGGCTTGCTCGATGGCCAGCCGGTGAGGCGGGGGCTTTATTTCCCGATGCTGAAGGGATGGCGGGAGTGGGGCGATACGCGGTAAAGTGTCTTTCCGCAGGCTATCCTGCAAGCCGCCGTCGCGCCCTTAGGGAGAAGAGAGCTAATTCAGCGTTTTCCGAAAGGCGATGAGTTTGCTGAAGAGAATGAAGCCGATCGAGTATTATCGTTCGCCTGCATCAATAATGATCAATAGTGAAAAAGACAAACAGCTTTCTGTACCTGCAAATTAGGGAGAATTCATGCGACTGTTACTCTATGCCTTCGGATTTCTGACGCTCGCTGGATGTGCGACGGGTACGACCGGCGCAACCGCGGCAGCACCACCACTGCGGCCGGAATTCGAAACTTTCATCGGCCAGATGGTGGAACGGCATGGGTTCGCCCAGGCTGAACTTGAAAGTATTTTCCGTTCGGCCCAGTTTCAGCCCTCTATCATCAAGGCAATTTCGCGCCCGGCGACTTCCAAGCCATGGTACGAATTCCGCCCGATGCTTGTTACCCCCCAGCGTGTCACCGATGGCGTTGTCTTCTGGAACAGCTATGCCTCGGCCCTGGAGCGGGCGCACAAGGAGTTTGGTGTTCCTGAAGAAATCATTATTGCCATAATCGGTGTCGAAACAAACTATGGCGTACAAACCTGCAAGCATCGCGTGCTGGATGCATTGACTACGTTGGCGTTCGATTATCCGAAGCGTGCTGCTTTCTTTCGCGACGAACTGGAACAATATTTGCTGCTGGGGCGGGAACAGCGTTCAGACCCGCTGAGCATCAAGGGCTCGTATGCGGGGGCTATCGGCATCCCGCAATTCATGCCCAGCAGCTATCGGCGATATGCCGTGGATTTCGATAATGATGGCAAGGTCGATTTGTCCGGCAGCACGGTGGATGCGATCGGCAGCGTCGCCAATTACCTGAAGGGCTACGGCTGGGAAACAGAGCAAGCAATAGTCGCGTCCGCTCTCGTCAACGGCGAAAACTACCGCGAGGCAATATACGCAGGGGAAAGACCGGCATATACCATGGAAAGAATGAGAAAATTGGGCATTGCGCCGCAAGTCGCTCTACCGGGAGACATCCAGGCTACACTGATCGAACTGGAAAATGAAACCGGAAACGAACATTGGCTAGGTTTCAATAATTTCTACGTCATCACTCGCTATAACCGCAGCGTGAATTACGCCATGAGCGTGCTGCAACTGGCTGCCGAGATTCGTGCGGCAAGAAATTCCAATTGAAGTCGCTTGTACAGGATTTCGACTCTCCCTCCATATCGGTAGTCAGGTAGTCATTCCGGCATTCCGCTCGGGGAAAATGCTGCCTGAATTATGTAGTCGATTAGGGACGATACTTCATTTTCATAAAGGCCGCTCAGTTTCGCTATTTGTGCGGTGCCAAAAGGAAGACGTTTTCCTGTAACCGACTGAGGCCACGTTCCTGAAAGCGTGGTTCTTGCGCAAGCACGTCCAGTTGCGATAGCAGCCGTATCGTGAACTGCTCGTGGTAGAGCGCCTCAACTTCTTTCGCGGAAACTGCAAATGGAGGGCCTGCCATTTCCAGTTGGGGATAATCCAGAGTGATCAGCAGGATTTGCGCTACGGGCGGCAGGATGTTCAACAGGTGGCGTGTATAACGTTCGCGCATTTCCGGCGGCAGCGCGATTAGCGCTGCGCGATCGTACACTGCGCTTGTTTTCGTCAGATCGTGTTTGCTCAGGTCAAAAAAATCCCCGCACAGGATTCGAATGCCGCTTGCATCATAGCAGTCGAAATTTTCGCTGCTCGTTTGATTCGGAATATAGCCGTTTTCCTTGAAGAATGCTTGCACTGCGACCGTGCTGGTTTCCACCCCTAGCACCGCATATCCCTGTTCACTCAGCCATGACATATCCCGACTTTTGCCGCACAGCGGCACGAATACCTCGCTGCCGGGGGCAAGATGTAACTCCTGCCAGTATTGGCGCAGATACGGATTAACCTCGTTTTGGTGAAAACCGGTTTCTTCCTGCTTCCAGCGCTCCTGCCAATAATCTTTTTCCATTTTTATATCCTGACCACTCGTAAGGCGGCAATACGCTGCGCTTATTGCCGCCTTACGCATTATGTCCCTTTACAAGTAACGCCAACCGACGAATTATTTTTTTGAATATGCAGAACATTCAGCCTGCGGCTATGGTTGTGCATTCACGGTGTAGGTTGACCGAATGCCACGACATAATCCGCCTCCGGCATGATACCGATTTTCTTGCCTATTGCGTTATTATGATAACTGGGTATCAGCGGAAGCGCCGTGCCACTGCCGGGCCGGCGCAGGGCGTACATGATGTCAGCGGCGTGGAAAGTCTTTTGCATGACGAGGCTTGAAGGAGCTTGGCGTCATCATCCGCGATGTCATCCGCGCGCATGAGCACATCCACGGGATTCCCCTCGCGGTATAGCAATGGACTCACCTGAAGCGTATGATTAATATAAACTAAGCAAAATATTCAACGAAATATTCAAGTTCATTTCATGAACGGTCGAAACGGGAGGTTGAATTGATCGAATGATGAAAGCCGTTAATGACCAGCCAGGATAAAAGACACATGGATGCGGCCCATCACCCCATCGATGAGCATGCCAATGCAGGTCAGGCGTTGCGCGAGCGCTTGAAAGAAATTACCTGCCTCTACGAGATTCGTCGTGGCATGGGGCCGGAACTATCGGTGGATAACGTTTGCCAGCAGATTTTTGAGCACCTGATACCCGCCATGCAATTCCCGGAAATCGCTACCGCTGTGATCGAACTCGATGGCAGGCGCTTCACTTCTGATAATCGTGGCCAAGGTCGTAAGCACGAACTGCACTCGAAGATTAATGCCAACAACGAGCTCTGCGGCCAGTTGCGTGTTTTCTATCCGGAAGACACGCCATTCCTGGTGCCGGAAGAGCAGCGGCTCATCGACGCGGTCGCGACTGATCTGGAGAGGTGGTTTGAGCGGAAACAGATCGATGAGGCGCTGAGCGAGCGCCTGAAGGAAATCACCTGTCTCTACGAGATTCGCCGAGGTATGGGGCTGGAATTATCGGTGGATAACGTCTGCCAGCAGATTTTTGAGCATCTGATACCTGCCATGCAATTCCCCGAGATCGCTACCGCCGTGATTGAGCTCGATGGCAGGCGCTTCACTTCTGATAATCACGGCCAGGGCCGTACGCACGAACTGCACTCGAAAATTGACGCCAACAACGAGCTTTGCGGCCAGTTGCGTGTTTTCTATCCGGAAGACAAGCCATTCCTGGTGCCGGAAGAGCAGCGGCTCATCGATGCGGTTGCAACTGATCTGGAGAGATGGCTTGAGCGCAAACGTCTGGAACAGACACTGGTTTCCATAGCGGAAGAACACCAGCGTTCGATCGGGCAGGAATTGCATGATAATCTTGGGCAGCAGATTGCGGCGATTGGTTATCAAGCCAAGGCATTGGAGAAAAGAATATCCGCGTCGGGGAGTGGGGACGCGGCAACGGTGGCCGCTTCCATCGCCGCCCAGGCGCAGGTCGCTGTGATGCAATGCAAGCAGCTCGCGCAGGGATTGCTGCCATTTGAACTGGAGACTAATGGCCTGACGGACGCGTTGCGGGAATTCGCGTCGAGAATTTCGGCCACCTATAAGATTACTTGTGATTTGATATGCAAAGAAAATGTCGTTATCAAGGATAAGAATTTCGCGCTTAATCTTTACCGGATTGCCCAGGAAGCTACCAATAATGCCATACGCCACGGCCGCGCTCGGCAAGTGACAATTTCACTGGTTTCAGAGAAAGGAATGCTCCAGCTGTCGATCCGCGATGACGGCAGTGGTTTTGCCGATTCCAAAAAAAAATGCGGGCCAACCCCGGGAATGGGCATTAAAATCATGCAATATCGTGCCCGGCAGCTTGGCGCGGGGTTGGAATTCCTGTCGCACCCGGAAGGAGGAATGGAAGTGCGGCTCGCAATGCGAATGGTGTAGGAGTTTTCTGATATGTCAGCCTTGAAAGCACGAGTAATGCTGGTGGACGACCACGCCATGTTGCGGCATGGCATGGCAATGCTCATCAATCTCGAGCCGGACATGGAGGTATCTGGCGAAGCGGGCGACGGCGAAGAAGCGCTTGCCGCCTTCAAAGCGGGGCATCATGTCGATATCGTTTTAATGGATGTGTCTCTCAAGACTCTCTCCGGTTTTGAGGTCATAAAAAGCATACACATTCCGATGCCGGCATTGCCCGTACTCGTCGTCTCCATGCACGACGAAGGCGTGTATGCGGAACGCGCTTTGCGGGTAGGCGCGCGTGGCTACGTGATGAAGCAGGAGCCGGGTGAAGTGCTGATAACTGCTATCCGCGAGGTGTTAAAGGGAAATATTTATCTGAGCAAGCCCATGTATGCCAGACTGTTGAATCGGGTGGTGACCGGAAATTCGGAGTCTGAACCGTTGGCCAACAGTCTGACCCCGAGCGAGTTTGAGGTGCTGCATTTGATCGGATCCGGACATAGCAGTCAGGAAATTGCCCGGTTGCTTAGCCGCAGTATTAAAACTATCGAAACGCATCGCTTCCATATCCGAACCAAACTGAACTTGAAAGACGGCGCGGATTTGATACGTTATGCGACCAACTGGATTTCCCAACCGCAATAGCAGACATCTCCCCTGCGTTCCGCCAGATTTTCCGGGGGGTTCCGCCCGATCTTCTTTGTGACGACGTCGTGCTATCAATATTTATATCAGCCACTTCCGCCATAAAAAAGTGGCA
>JBDSOQ010000067.1:0-4093 GCA_039914755.1 Nitrosospira sp.
CGAATGGGTCTTCCGGGATCGACGTCCGCAGCTTTTTTATCACCCACTCGCTGTTGTTAAATATCGCTGTCTTCTTCAAGGAGGCATTCTCGTCTATCAGAGTCAGTTGCGGAGATTCTCATCTTTAACATGAGGGCAGAGGTACCATAGCGCTTATTCCCCGGATGCAGTTAAATCTCCCTGACTTCAAGGGGCCGGAATATGACCCAAAATGATGTAATTTAATTAATGGGTAAATGGAACGTCTATATGGTGCGCTGTTCAGACGGCAGCTTATATACCGGTATTGCCATGGATGTGGCGCGACGCGTGGTTGAGCATAATACGAATGATGTGCTTGCCGCCAGATATACCCGCCCGCGGCGTCCGGTGATGCTTGTGTACCAGGAACAATGCGATACACGCTCGGCAGCAAGCAAACGCGAGTACGAAATCAAGCAAATGGACAAGAAAGAAAAACTGATGCTGATTGTGGCAGAGCCGCCCTATACATGTTGCGTGACGCTCATACGTTGATACAGGATGCATACCGCCTCGGCCGCGTTCTACCGCGTCCGATAAACGATGACATGGGAGTCTGCAAAGTAGAGTCCAGTGCATATCCGGCAGTTCTGAGCTGGCCAGCGCCTTGATTAAGTGTCTGCGGCCGCAGGCGATTTCGCGTGGATCATGTGGCCGAGTTTTGAGGTTTTGGGATGAGGGAATTCATGGGAGCATTTACCCCCGATAAAATAGGTTATCAAGGGTAAATATAACATTCAAACAACACACTTATTCTTCGTGCAAATGATCGCTTCGTGCAAATGATCGACCTGAGGAAATCGTAAAGCTTTTTTATCGAATCGGCATAGAACATTTTACTTGATTCAAAAAGTAAATATGCATCGTACACAAGTCAACTACAGCTCCCTTCTACCCTTTTGAAACGCGTTCAAGAGGCGCGATGCGGCAAGTTGTAAAATACCAGTAGCATCGGCTTGGCGGTAACCTGGAAACTTGTCGAAATGATGGGCGATCGATCGGCGTTGAGGGCATTGAGGGCGAAGAAAGCGAATTCTAGGTTGATCTTGAGGAGATTGAAACGCATCCACTTTAATTATTTCTTGTGAGCTAGCGTACAGAGCGAAGTTTAACCGTCAGGTATTGTCGCAACAGAATCACGCGATATGATAATTAATTTAATCAGGAGACCAGACATGAGCTACGAAGATCGCGATACCTATGGAATGTACAAGAATCGGTACGGAGAGGGGCCTGGAGCCCGCTTGATGGGCGCCGATACACTCATTGGCGATGACGTTTACAATCATAAGGATGAAGACCTGGGCGATATCAAGGAAATCATGCTGGATGTGAATAACGGCAGGATTGCTTACGCCGTATTGGCTTTTGGAGGGGTGTTCGGTATTGGAGAAAAACTGTTCGCCGTCCCGTGGAACGCATTGACGCTGGATACTGTAAACAAGCGCTTTTTGCTAAATCAGGATAAGGAACGCCTTGAGTCTGCACCGGGCTTCGATAAGGATAACTGGCCGAATATGGCAGACCCTACTTGGCAAAATACAGTCAGTTCTTATTATGGCACCAAAAATTACACGGAACTTTGAAGATATCTCGGCTACGCGGGTAACCAGTAGTGTAAGCCGGAGAGCGCATCAATATCGTTGATGCGCTCATTTAAGTCCATGGAGATATCAGTTCAGCGCGTGTAGGGTTCGCGGACCAACGAATAAATATCGCCATCTCCAGTTGCTAATGCACAGTCAGTGCCTGGCAGATCTTTATTGTCAGCGCGTTCTTTCTTTCTGCATCGTCTTTTCTACATAATTTTTCATATTCCTTGAACGTTTCCTTGACCTTATCGGGATCGTCGGTCAGAAGCGTAATAATACTCGGTAGTAATACTTATTCCAGATATCTCGAAACGCAATTTATGAGTGCAGGCTGCACGCCAGCGCAAGCATTACAGCTGTTCCGTGCGACAACCAACATTGGCTTATTTAAAGAAGAGCTTGTGTAATCATATGTTTGCTAGCGCACAGAGCACAGATAAAGCGCGAAATAATATGCTGCCATCTCTTGTATTAATTCCAATAAATGAGATAAGCGCTCCTTAAGTATTAAGTGAGGATATTTTCTTAATTATGCTTAAAGAGTAAACAGCAATTATTTATCAAGGAGATTTATGATGGCTTCAAACAATGAAAAGGACAGCGGGCAGAGCGGTTCCAAGCGCGGTTTTGCTTCCATGGACGATGATAAACAACGGAAGATAGCCAGTGAGGGTGGCAAAGCTGCGCATGAGAAGGGCACGGCTCACGAATTTGATTCAGAGGAAGCCCGGGAGGCCGGAAGTAAATCGCATGGAGGCGGCAATTCTGGCTCTCATGATAAATCGGGAGGCTCTTCTTCTTCCACCCGAGGTGGCACGCCCGAGCAGCATGCCAAGGCGGGTAGCCAAAGCCATAAGAATGAGGGAGGGGCGAGTTCTGGATCGAAATCGGACGATTCTCATTCAACCCGCGGCGGGACTTCTGAGCAGCATGCAAAAGCAGGTAGCCAAAGTCACAAAAATAAATAACATTTTGTAACTGGGGGAGAGGGAGCGTCTCTCTCCCTCCCCACTCTTCATTTCAGATTCAAAGCAATATTAAATTCAGTCATCTCAAGACCAAATTCCTCAAGATTCACGTCAGACCTTGCCGTTGAAGGAACATTTTGGGTTCACGAGAGTTGGGGTGGGATTTGCAGAAGAGTGTTGTAGCTTCCAGAATGCTTGGTTAGGTAGCAGTAGGCCGGAGGGCAAATTTGCGGCAGTGTTCGAGGTATCCTCCTTCGTGACTTTTTACCAACTCTACAATACTGGCCCACAACCAGGAAGGGGCATCCAGCGCCTTGGAACGGTTAAGTTTGAGGTCTTTTAACCATCGTTTTCGGGTGAAGGCGTCCATTTGGCGAACATGCGCTTTACCCAGGACCATTGCTAGATAGCGTGCAACCTTTTTTGCCTCATCTTCGGTTAATTGCTCAACCTCAATTTTCATGTCCTGCGGCAGCAGCTCCCGGATAAATATTGATCGGTCAAGGAGGCGTGCGGCAATCATTCTTTCTCCTAAATAGGGCGACAGGTGGCGAGCCCCTTCCACCACCCTATCGCCATGTTCCGGCGGCATGTTGGCTTCTGCATGACGGGGAGCTGCCGCCTGGACCGCTTCCTTGATATCTACCAGACAGAGCTCTTTGCCACTCGATGCATCGTTCCCAATATCGAGCAGGACAGCGTATCGCAATCCCCCTAAGGAACTGCACCCCTTCAACCAATATGCCCCGTCTAAAACTTTCACCGTTGCGTTCTCGTCACGCCCTTTTAAAGAGGTGGCAAGATGAGAAATAGTTTGCTTCTCGAATAATGTATTGATAGCGCTGCGTTCTTCACTGGAAAGGGGCCAGAAACATTTTCCCAGGGGGATGCGCGGCGTGGTATCGGCAATGCGCTCTTTCGCAAGTGCCTTCCAAGTGCGCTTTCCCGCCTTCCGCATCGTCATTTTTATCGTCGCTGGCATTGATAGTGGCGCTTTTTACGATTCGCCACTATCGAAGGCATACTCATACCCGAGCATTAATTGCTCCATCATTTGAGCGGTGATAACGCCGGGGAGATCGGATCCGCGTGCCGCCATTGAAAGTGATAATCCCAGCCGTATTAAATCGTGAACAGGGTTACCAATCACCGTTTGATCCAGGTCTCTTACCTGGATATCAATCTTCCCTTGGAAGTTTGCAATAGGTCCCAGATTACCAACATGGCAATCGCCGCAAATCCAAATAGCGGGGCCTTCTGGCAAGCTATGGCTTAGGTTGCCATCCAGCCATTCATAGAATTTATTGGTATTTCCCCGAACGTATGCATGTGCGGATCGCGTCATTTTCCGATTTCGGGTTTCTTTTAGAATTCCTTGCCGGTCCGCGGGATGGGGCGGCTGAAGCTGATTTTTTTTCATGGGAAATTCAGATATGGGATTCGTACGGTAAGCTGATTTGCTGTAGTGACCATGACTCTTCCATAAATAGTGCGTTCCAGACGCCATGTTAA
>JBDSOQ010000003.1:0-2076 GCA_039914755.1 Nitrosospira sp.
TTGGATGGATATGTTTTGCGCAAGACGCATAGGTGATGGCAGCCAGTCGAAATGATGGGTATTCCGATGTTACGGCAATGCAGTGGTGGCCAATATTCCTTCCATAATTATTTATCATGACCCCAGACCAGTATTGCCAGGAGAAAGCTGTTCAAAGCGGTTCCAGCTTCTATTACAGTTTTCTCTATTTGCCCTTGGAAAAACGCCGTGCCATTACGGCGCTGTATGCGTTTTGCCGTGAAGTAGACGACGTGGTGGACGAATGCACCGACGCAGCGGTGGCGCGCACGAAACTCGCCTGGTGGCGGCACGAAGTCGACGCGATTTTTTATGATGGACAGGGAAACAAGCCGAGCCACCCGGTGGCGAAAGCGCTGGCCGATGTGTCGCCGGCATTCAATCTTACTGCTCAGCGGCTGAAGGAAATCATAGACGGCATGGAGATGGACCTTGACTATAATCGCTATGCGGATTTTGAAACCCTGAGACACTACTGTTATCACGTAGCCAGCGTGGTAGGGCTTTGTTCCGCTGAGATATTCGGCTATCGAAATCCGAAAACCCTGAGATATGCGGAAGACTTGGGACTCGCGTTCCAGCTTACGAATATCATACGGGATGTAGGGGAGGATGCGTGCCGCGACCGCATTTACCTGCCCCAGGATGAGCTCGCCCGTTTCGGGGTAACCAGCGAGGATATACTCAATTCCCGCGAAACCGATGGCTTCCGGCAATTGATGGAGTTTCAGATCGAGCGTGCAGAAAGTTATTACGCCCGGGCTTTCGCAGCGTTGCCTGCGGAGGATCGCAAAAACCAGCGGCCGGGAATCATCATGGCCGGGATATATGAAGCGTTGCTGAAGGAGATCAAGGAGGACGGCTGCCATGTCCTTCGTCAGCGTGTGAGACTGACGCCGATGCGTAAATTATGGATTGCATGGACGACCTGGATGAGAGGGTAGGCGCGCCACGCCCTCGATCCCGCCAGCGTGGGCAAAGCTGGAATTACCCATGCGCATCATCGATTAGCGGGAATTACGGTGCCATACTGACGCGGTAAGCGCAATCTGGAATCGGCACTGCCTGGCAGTCTGTTTCAGGATTCGGCCAGCAGGATTTTTTTAACCGATAAGCTCCTCTATGAACCAATTCGAAAATTACACTCCGTCCAAGGGCCTGCTCAAGAACCGGGTGATCCTTGTCACCGGGGCGGGGCAGGGAATGGGCCGGTCTGCAGCGCTGGCATACGCCGCGCATGGCGCAACCGTTATATTGCACGGACGTAATGTCAAGAAACTGGAAAGCGTGTACGATGAAATCGAGGCGGCGGGCGGGGCTCAGCCGTCAATTTTTCCACTTGACCTCGAAAAGGCCGAAGACAAGGATTTCGCCGCAATTGCCCAAGCCATTAAACTGCAATTAGGCCGATTGGACGGCATTTTGCACAATGCGGCACTCCTGTTCAGCTTGACCCCGCTCGCGGCGCAGACACTGGACCAATGGCTGGCGTTGCTGCGTGTCAATCTCATTGCCCCATTTGCATTGACGCGAGCCTGCCTGTCATTGCTGAAAGCTTCACCGGATGGAAGCGTCGTTATGACGTCGGATACACATGGTCACGCGCCTGCCGCCTATTGGGGCGGCTTTGCAGTGGCGAAGGCGGCAATAGAGGCGTTGGTAAAAATTCAGGCCCAGGAATGGGAAATACTGCCAAATCTGCGCATCAACGTTTTAATCCCCGGGCCGGTGCATACGCCGCAACGAACCCGGACCCATCCTGCCGAGATCAAGCATGATATGCCCCAGCCGCAGGATTTAATGCCATACTATTTGTACCTGATGGGCCCTGATAGTAAAGCACTCAGTGGCGAAACGGTATTTTGCCGGGGCGCCGCGTAGTACAGGCTGCTGTAGCTGAAAGAAAAAGGTATAATTGTTCGGTGCCAATGAAAAAAAGCGGCCTGCGAAAGTGGCGGAATTGGTAGACGCACCAGATTTAGGTTCTGGCGCCGAAAGGTGTGGGGGTTCGAGTCCCCCCTTTCGCACCAGGGAGTTGTAAGCGGTCTGAGCGATAGC
>JBDSOQ010000001.1:0-3910 GCA_039914755.1 Nitrosospira sp.
AGGGTTCGGTAAACGTGAACGGCTCTGAAACGGTCCGGGCGGCAGAGGTTGGCCTGTTTGATCGGATTGGTGATCAAATTTGCATTGATAGCGCACAAAATGCAACCGTGCTGCTGCTTTGCGGCGAACCGATCGACGAACCGATTGTGGGAAGCGGCCCTTTTGTCATGAACAAGCCGGAGGAAATCAGACAGGCGATCACCGATTACCAAAGCGGCAGGATGGGACGTTTGTCATAGTTCCCACATTTGCCGCCGCTGTCATGAAGGGCAAGCAAGTTCGCCCACGTCAATATTTCCCTTCCTTAGTGACTCTGTATCACTACCATGGTCGTTCAATCTTCGTTTTTGACGACAGGTCGCGGTGACGTCATCAAATAGTCGGTCACGTCCAGCTATCCTGGCGCGTATCAATGCGATGCGGTTCCGATCATCCATGCTGGATGGGCTAAGTTTTGGTACCGTGCCGCCTGAAGAGCGGATGATCGATTGACACGCACTTCTTCAGAGTGGTTATTCATATTCCTCATATTCCTCATATTCCGCCCTGCACGTTCGTCAGAACATATCTTCCTACCCGATATTCACCGGTAACCGTTTTTCCTTCCTGCTCTCACGGCTTCGTCCATACTTCCTGCTCGCGGCGCCGATAGGATGGTGTGCCATTTCTCCTTGAATTCGGGACGTGACGGTCCATTTGCACCCTGAAGGTGTACCAAGGTCCAATTGACCCTACTGCCGAGGTTGTTACGATGCGCACATGCCTTGAAAGGTTTTTTTCCTGGACTTGAATCCCGATCGCACTGATCTTCAAGTTTTTTACCTCAGTCATCAGATAAGCATCGGTAAATCGGAGTACGCGTAGAGTGAGCATAAAAATTTTCTTGCGAACAGGAGTATTTCTAATACTCTTGTTTTCTGCAAACGCCCATGCAATTCCCATATTTCAGCTCGACTTTGCGCGTTCTTTGGGTGGTGATACCCATGGCGCGCAATACGGCGGTCTCACCAGGATCAGCACGGGGGTTGATGATGTTCCCATACTTGCAAATCCTTTCTCGTGGAACCAGCATACGGCTGCGAATGCTGCGCCGTTGGCTAACTATCCGGGCAGAATCGGTATACTTTATGGTTCTCACTCGGTTTTCTGGGGTGATTTGCCGGGTGTGGATATGGCGAGTTTTCTCATCCCGGACCATCCGTTGGCTGATTTCATCGACGTAACTCATATTGTCGGATCAGGTGATGGTAAAAATGCCGCTGATGAATTTTTTGCCTTGTTAGGCATTTCACTAGAGGATTCGCTAGCAGTCGAAAAGCATTCACAGGCATTTATTCGGAAAACCTTACCGGTCGCGGCGCTTGCAATAGTTCGGCAAAGTTCGCGAGATGGTTGTCCGCAACAGCGCCAGGAGCAGTCGCACAAGGGGGGAGGAAGTCTTTGCCCCGGAGAGATTGGGTCAGGCGGCAGCAGCGGTTCTGGCAGGAGTGGCAGGGGCCGAGTCTTAACGCCCGTAGGCGGCGGAAGCTCTGGCTTGAATCCCCAAAAGAGCATTATGGATAATAACGGCTTCGGTGGCGGTGGCGGCCTGGGTGGAAGCGGTGGCGGTGGTGGTGCTGGTCAAAGCGGCGCAGGAGGCACCGGCGCCAATACAGATCCTGATAATGCTAACCCTGGTGCTGGTATTGGAGGTAACGGAGATGCCGATAGCGGGTCCGATTTTGATAATACGGATGGCGGGGGTGCGGGTGGTAGTTCCGGCATTGGCGGTGCCGATGGCGGCGGGGCCGGTGGAAATGGAAATCAGGGCGAGGACGGAATCATCCCCAATGAAATTAGCGCTGTTCCTGAACCGTCGACATCAGCACTTCTTGCGCTTGGCCTGATTGGTTTCTTTATCGCGCGTAAAAGTGGCCGGAAGCAATCAGGATAGGTATCGGAAGTTTTCTCGAAAATTGGATCTGTCGGTAGATCCTATGTTTATTGGTCCAATGTTTGCTCGTCGCGTTTCCTATTAAAGAATGCAGAACAGGCGCGGCGAACTATATCTTTTACGCGGGCATATCCAGGTTTTCGCTTCGGGGGCTTCCTTCTCTTTTTTCTTCTTCCTGCTGGGCTGGGCAATATAATAGTCGGCTATTATTTGTAGTAATGCCGGAGAATCCGGCGCAGGTTTTCTTGTCAAATCCAAGTGTGCGACTTATTGTTGATTAAGGGGTGGCGATGGTGTGTGAGGTTGATGGACGAAATTAATCTTTAATCTTTAATCTTTAATCTTGAGGAATTTGTTGGACTCTTTTGGTTTTTGTCTGCGATAAGGAGATTTCATCGATGAAGCGGAGCCTGGGCATAAAACGCTTGCTGCTGGTTTCGACAATATGGCTGGCTTTAGCTGCTGTGGCGCCACCCGCATTTTCTGATAATGCCGTCAAGCTAAGAATACTGGTTATCACGACAGGTGAGGTCGCGGAAGATCTGGGATTCGCTTATATCAGCCCCGTCCTTGACGAAATGGAAGTGCCATACGATATATTGAATGCCCAGACACAGGATTTAACGGCCGCCATGCTCGCCTCATCTTCGGCCGGTGTCGGTTGCAAGGCTGAGGATGCGGGCTGTGTAGGCAACTATAACGGCGTCATTCTTACCGACGCCGATCTGGTTCCAAACTTCACGCCATCGGAATGGGACATACTGCATAATTACCAGAAAAACTTCGGCGTCCGCCAAGCGGTGCTATCAGGATGGCCAGCCACCTATACGGATCCGCAACCTCCTCATGGAGTCTACCTGGATTATGGTCTTGTCTATTCGTCAAGCGGCAATGACTTCGATGCCAGGTGGACGGTACCCGCCGCCTATAGCAAGGAGGTTTTTGAGTATGTGAACCGGGCGAGTCCGTTTCCAATTACAGACTTTGCCTTCGCGGCCAACCCTCGAAATGATGCCAACCGCCTGCGGGACGGTTCTGTACCGCACGCCGATCCCATTCTGCAAACTCGAAATGGCGAGGCGCTGATATCAATCGTGCGCTACATGATGCCTTCCCAGGCAACGCCCGTACGCGAGGTTATGATCTCGACTATCACGAACGCGCCGTTCCTGGTCCATTCCAATGTTTTGGCCTACGAGTTCATCAACTGGGTGACACAAGGCATATTCGTGGGTTCACGCTTTGTCTATATGGCTGCCCATATGGACGACTTGTTTCGCCATAGTAAATTATGGGATTCCGCTCTCAAAAAAGAACATCCCATCATGACCTATCGCTTGAACAGCGCAGACATCAACAATATAGTGCGTAGACAGCAGGCGTTTCGTGCCGCACATCCACTCGCCGGTAATTTCAAGCTGGATTTTGCATTCAACGGTTCGGGCGCGGTTGTCGATCCAGAAGCGGCGCCGCTGGCCGCAAACTTGACGGAAGACCTGGTTGCGGCGGTAGTGGCCAACAAAGCAGATTTTCGTTTTATCAACCATACCTTCACTCACGCAGATTTGGATAAGGCGCCGATTCCAGCGGATGCCCCCTGCGATGAGGCTAGATTTACCAGCGTCGCGGCCATCCGCGCGGAGATTACCAAGAACCAGGCGGTTTGGGCGCTTCTGGATCTTCCCGAGAGAAGTCAAAACAACCGAGTGCTGATAAGTGGCGCCCACTCGGGCTTGAGAGACCGTAAATGCACGGAGGATCCTGCTTTGCACCCTGATATGTTTGATGTTCAAGCTGATGACATCGCATTTGATGCGGGTGGCGCCAATCCGCTATTCCTTGAAGCGGCTGCCAGCGTGGGTGTGGAGTATCTCGGCGCCGACGCATCGCAGCGGGCTGAGAACGTCGAACAATATATCGCTCAGTACGAAGATGGTAGCGGAACGGATCGACTGATGTTGCCACGCTGGCCAACCA
>JBDSOQ010000168.1:0-8957 GCA_039914755.1 Nitrosospira sp.
AAAAATGAATTTTATTTCATTGAAATGAATACGCGTCTGCAAGTGGAACATCCGGTTACTGAAGCGGTTACCGGGATCGATCTGGTACAAGCGCAAATTCGTGTTGCAGCAGGTGAAAAACTCAACATTCGCCAGCGCGATGTCGTATTGAAAGGGCATGCCATCGAGTGCCGCATTAACGCCGAGGACCCTTATAAACTCACGCCCTCCGCTGGACGTATTACGCAATACCACGCTCCGGGCGGCCCCGGCATTCGTGTGGACTCTCATATATATCATAACTATTTGGTGCCGCCTTATTACGATTCCATGATCGGTAAAGTTATTGCCTATGGCGACAACCGCAACCAGGCAATTGCACGGATGCGCATTGCGTTGTCCGAAATGGTGATAGAAGGCATTAAAACGAACATTCCGTTACACCTCGATCTGTTATCCGACGCTGCTTTTCTGAATGGCGGCACCAGCATCCATTACCTGGAGCAAAAGCTTGCCAATTATAATAAGCCAGGCTAAAACGCGACCCATTTCGCGCTGCCTGAGCTATTTCAAGGTAGGTGAATCAGCATTTCACCGGACAACCAGCCCGCAGTTACCCACTTCTTGATATGGCCTGGATTTCGCTCGCTATAGAAACCGATAGCGCGCACGCCGAAGCCCTGGGTGACGCGTTGCTTGAACTGGGCGCGCTGTCAACAGACATACATGACGCGGGCAGCGGCACGGACCGAGAGCAATTCTTGTTCGATGAGCGGGGTGAGCCTTCCGAGCAAATCTGGTTCGCATCCGAGCTTACTGCCCTATTCAACGAGGATGTTGACATCGCTTCCACTGTGCAGGCTGCGGCAAGCGCGGCCCGGCTTCCCTGTCAGCCCAGCTATCGCGTTACGCATGTGGAGGAGCAGGACTGGGTTCGGATGACACAATCGCAATTCACCCCGATCCGGATATCGTCTCGCCTGTGGATCGTTCCCAGTTGGCATCAAATACCCGATCCCGCGGCGGTCAACCTGATACTCGATCCCGGGTTGGCTTTCGGTACGGGCAGTCACCCCTCTACGCAACTGTGCCTTGGCTGGCTTGACGAAACGCTGCGAGGGGGTGAAGATGTTTTGGATTATGGTTGCGGCTCGGGCATACTTGCCATTGCCGCTTTGAAACTGGGTGCGGGGTACGTGGTGGGAATAGATATCGACCCGCAAGCCGTTGCCGCAAGCCGCGCAAATGCAGTGCTCAACCAGTGCGATGAAGCAAAAGCGGAATTTTTTGAGACGCACGTTGCGGATCGGGCAGGGTCGGACAATGGCGCCTGGGTGGATGTGGTCGTTGCCAATATCCTTGCCAACCCGCTCATCGTACTGGCTCCATTATTGATGCGCGCGACGCGCAAGGGTGGACAAATAGCGCTTTCCGGCATTCTCATCGAACAGGCGGAAGATGTGATCCAGATCTATCGGCAATGGTTTGATATTCGTATTACACGCGAGCAGGCGGGATGGGCTCTGCTCACCGGGACGAGAAAGTGAATTTGTTATAACACCTACGGCTATGGCGCTCGTAACCCGCTGTACTAACTGCGCGACTGCTTTCCGCGTGACCCCTTTGCATCTGCAGGCGCATGGTGGTGACGTGCGCTGTGGACAATGTGCGCAGGTATTCAACGGCTTTGCCACCTTGGCAACGGTGCAGGAACCGGAAGACCGGGATGACACCGGGCCAGCAGCCAAGGAAATGCCGGAAACGGAGGCGGCGTCAGAAGGCGCATCGGGAATCCCGCCTCAGAATGATCCGGATACCCTGGCGGTATCGAATGAAGAGAATTCACCTTCAGCGCCAACTCAGGGAACAACTCAGGAAACAACTCGGGATCGATTCGGTTCAGGCATGACAGCGCGGGCAGCGCCCGCTTCGAGCTTGCCACCGATTGCGGAAGAATCAGCGCCGCGGAGAGAAGACGAGACCGGCAGCAGTACTGCGGCCGGCAGCGCAGATGGGGAAAAACGATTCCCGCACAGGCCGGACGCGACCATTCCACCATCGGAAAACTATGCGTGGAACAACCATGCTTTCGATGAGGTTCAGTTGCCCAAGGCATCCCTGGCATGGGGTATCGGCAGTCTTATACTGATTGTCGTGCTGGTGGCCCAGGCCATTTATATTTATCGTGCCGAGCTATCCGTCAACGCGCCTGTCACCAGGCCTTATCTCCAACGATATTGCGAGCTATTGGGATGCACTATTCCCCCGCCGCAATACGCGAAGTTGTTGAATATCGAATCGTCCGATATGCAACCGGATACGCAGCAACCCGGCTTCATCACCCTGAGCGCCACGATACGCAATCATGCTCCCAGTCCCCAGGCATTTCCGTCGTTTCAATTAACGCTGATCGACCACCAGGATCGGCCCCTCGCCAGCCGCAACTTTCCTCCCGAAGCCTATCTTGAAGACGCCGCCAGCCGCGGGAAGGTCATTGCCCCAAATGCTGAATTCAACGTCAGGCTTCACCTCGATAGCGGGACGTTGAACGCAGCCGGATATCGGCTGTTGTTACTTAATCCTCGTTCTTAGCCCGGATGTTTCATAAATTGACGCGCGCCCTTGCTGGTCTTTTGTTTCGTATGAAAATTTCGTTCAGTCGGGCGTATGAATAACTACGCCACTCCTTCACAAAATCTCCCTACAAAACAAAATCTCCCTACAAAACAAAATCTCCCTACAAAACAAAATCCTGCGCAATCATCACGCGAATTTATAAAACATCCGGGTTAGGAACATCGCACGAAGAGGTCTCGCGAAAAGGATCGGGTGGCTAGGCGACGTGGATGACAAGCCTGTTTCATGCCATTTGTGGCTGCCGCGGGGCCGAACTCTCGAAGACGCTGCTTAACCCTGAACGATCCGCCATTTCATGTCACCGCTTTTCACCGCACCCCCCTAACCACATACACTCCATCCCGCCCAACCGCCGGATTTAGGTTAAAATCAGCATCCCGTCAAATCAATCTCCATCCCCTGGCAGAATGTCATCCGAAGCTTTGATCGAAACCAAGGACCTGAGTTTTTCCTATGGGGAGCGTTCCATTCTCAAAGGGATCGACATAACCATGTCGCGCGGCAAAGTCATCGCCATCATGGGGGGCAGCGGTAGCGGCAAGACTACCCTGTTGCGACTTATCGGTGGTGGGATCCGTCCGTCTGCCGGTTATGTCAAGTTTGCCGGCAAGGTAGTGCATGAGCTGAAAAGAGACGAGCTTTTCCAGATGCGCCGGAAGATGAGTATGTTATTTCAGTTCGGCGCTCTGTTTACCGATTTGTCGGTATTCGATAATGTAGCTTTCCAGATGCGGGAGCATACCGACTTACCGGAATCCATGATCCGCGACCTGGTGTTGATGAAACTTCAGGCTGTCGGCCTGCGCGGTGCGCACGACCTGATGCCGGCGGAACTCTCGGGAGGAATGGCCCGCCGCGTGGCGTTGGCCCGCTCGATTGCGCTGGATCCGGTACTCATCATGTATGATGAGCCTTTTACCGGTCTTGACCCCATTTCGCTAACCGTCATCGGTAATCTGATCCGTCGTTTGACCGACGCGTTAGGCATGACTTCAATCGTCGTGACGCACGACGTGCAGGAGTCGCTGAAAATTGTGGACTACGTATATTTTATTGCAGACGGGGTGATCGCAGCACATGGCACCCCGGATGAAGTGCGCGGATCGGTCGCCCCTTTCGTACATCAGTTCGTACATGGCGAAGAAGATGGCCCTGTCTCGTTTCATTACCCGGCTCAAGCCTATGCGCGCGATATGAAACTGGAGGGCAGTTTTGCCTAGGCGCATCGTTATCGGCATCCGGGGCATCGGTCACCGTGTGATATATAGCGTCTGGCGGCTGGGCTACGCCAGCCGCTTTTTCCTGCTGACCCTGGTGAAGTCGGGTACCAGCTTCCGGCGCTTCGGCCTGATTATCCGTGAGCTTTATTTTACGGGCGTATTGTCGCTCATCATTATCGTCGTATCGGGGTTGTTTGTCGGCATGGTGCTGGGTTTGCAGGGTTATGAGACATTGCAGCGGTTCGGGGCCGAATCTGCCGTGGGCACAATGGTTGCGCTGTCGCTCGTGCGGGAACTGGGACCCGTGGTAGCGGCGCTGTTGTTTGCCAGTCGTGCCGGTTCCGCCATCACTGCTGAAATCGGCTTGATGAAGGCCACCGATCAGCTGGCAGCGATGGAAATGATGGCGGTGGATCCGATCGCGCGGGTGGTTGCTCCCCGGTTCTGGGCGGGCGTGATTTCAATGCCATTACTCGCGGCAATGTTTTCCATCGTCGGAGTTTTTGGAGGTTATTTGGTGGCCGTAGTGCTCATCGGTGTGGATGAAGGATCATTCTGGTCACAAATGCAGGATGCGGTGGATTTCAGATACGACATCGTCAACGGTATCATCAAGACCTGTGTTTTTGGTGTAGCGGCGACGGCAATTGCCGTGTTCGAGGGTTACGACGCGGCGCCGACGGCTGAGGGAGTGTCCGGCGCGACCACCCGCACCGTGGTGACTTCCGCGCTGGCGATACTGGGACTGGATTTTGTTTTAACCTCGGTCATGTTCAGTGGAATGAGCTGATGCAGCGGACGACGATGGATCTGTGGGTAGGCGTATTTGTCTTGGCCGGAATAGGCGCGTTGCTGTTGCTGGCATTGAAAGTGGGGAACCTTGGCACTTATAGCTCGGCAGAGAGTTATACGTTGACCGGAAGTTTCGAGAATATCGGCGGTTTGAAAGTCAAGGCACCGGTAAAAGGTGCTGGCGTCGTAGTGGGTCGTGTAACGAATATCCAGTTCAATACGAAGACATACGATGCCGTAGTAACCCTGAGCATAGACAACCGCTATCAATTTCCCAAGGACACTTTCGCCAGCATTCTCACATCGGGCCTTTTAGGGGAGCAGTATATCGGCATGGCGGCGGGCGGCGACGAGACAATGCTGAAGAATGGAGATAAAATCATGAAAACCAATTCCGCCATGGTCCTGGAAGAAATGATCGGCCGCTTCCTGTTCGACAAGGCATCAGAGAATAAGGCGCCGGAGGAAGGCGAGAGCAATAAGGGTGATTGAAAATAGTCGTAACTTCACGATGCGTCAGGCATTGTGGTAAAAATAAATTCTTGCGAGGAAATCATGAAGAAATACTTTAATACGTCTTTGTTATTGGCGACCTGGCTGGTTACGCTCCCTGTATGGGCCATGGCGACCAGTCCCGATACCCTGGTGGATAATACGGCCCAGGAGGTGCTCGCGATCGTCCGGCAAGACAAGGACTTGCGTTCAGGCAATACCACCAAGATTCTGGATCTGGTGGAAGCCAAGATATTGCCTCATTTCGACTTTACCCGGATGACCCGGTTGGCGATGGGCAAGAATTGGTCCAAGGCTACTCCTGAGCAACAGCAGGTATTGGTAAAGGAATTCCGTACGTTGCTGGTACGCACCTATTCCAACGCGCTGAGCAGCTATAGCGACCATACCATTACGGTTGAGCCGCTGAAAGATAAGGCAGGCGAGACCGATACCACAGTCAAGACGAAAGTGATGAATCAGGGTCAGCAGCCGATCCCCATCGACTACAGTATGGAAAAAACCGGTGATGACTGGAAAGTCTACGATGTGACAGTGGCTGGGGTAAGCCTGGTAACCAATTATCGCAGCACCTTCAATAATCAGGTACGTGACGGTGGCGTGGAAAAATTGATTCAAACGCTCGTGGACAAGAACCGCGCCCTGGTTGCCGCCGATAACAAGGCCGCCTCCACGAAGTAATCGATGGCTGAAGATGCGGCTAAATTGGTTTTGCGTGAGGGCGGCGAACTGAGCGTTGAAGGCTCGATAACCATCAATAATGTTGTGGCGATGGTGGGGCAAGGAATCGCTTTGTTTGATCGCGATGATGTGGTAATCGACCTGACGCGTGTGACTGAGGTGGATTCTTCCGCGGTCAGCATGTTGCTGGAGTGGCAGCGCGAGGCGGGTCGCCGTAATTGCTCTGTGCACTTTGCCAATATACCGCTTAATCTGCGAAGCCTCGTGCAGTTATATGGCCTTTCCGAATTAATGCACGTGACCTGATCGGTAACCGATCCCTGTCGGGCTCAAGTATCTTGTATACGGATGCTTACCCGCCGCCAACCGGCAATCCGTACCCCATATCTGGCCCCTGTGTCGGGCCATTACCTTATTCAACTTCTCGATGACCCCGGCAATCGAAGTCAAACAGATGTACAAACGCTTCGGCCGGCTGCAAGCGTTGGCGGGTATTGACCTTGAAATAAGAACCGGGGAATTTTTTGCCTTGCTCGGCCCCAACGGCGCAGGCAAGACAACGCTTATCAACATCATTGCCGGGCTAACCCGCGCCACCAGCGGCAGCGCCAGAGTAATGGGGCACGATGTCGTTGCGGACTACCGTGAAGCTCGGCGCATGCTGGGCGTGGTGCCACAAGAACTGGTGTTCGATCCTTTTTTTACCGTTCGTGAAACGCTCGCAATTCAATCCGGATATTACGGCTTAAAAAACAATAAATCCTGGATAGACGAAATAATTCACCGTCTGGATCTTGCAGACAAGGCCGATGCCAACATGCGTACGCTTTCCGGCGGCATGAAGCGACGCGTGCTGGTGGCTCAGGCATTGGTGCATAAGCCGCCGGTCATCGTGCTGGACGAGCCTACCGCGGGGGTTGACGTCGAGCTGCGCCAAGGCCTTTGGCGTTTTATCAAAGAATTGAATCGCGATGGTCATACCATCGTGCTCACCACCCATTACCTTGATGAAGCAGAAGCCTTATGCAGCCGTGTCGCAATGCTGAAGCAAGGCAATATCGTGGCGCTCGATAGCATCAGAAACCTCATTAACGGGATTTCCGGATGCTCTGTGCGGCTGCGGTTATTGCCCGATACGCTGCCTCCCGCGCTGCAACCGTTGCTGAGCCGCCGTGAAGAAGAATATTACATTCTGGCGCTTGAGGAATATTCCCAGCTTGAGCATGTCATGGCGGTGCTGCGTATAGCAGGATCGCAAGTGCTGGAGATGCAGGTATTTCAGCCCGATCTCGAAGAGGTATTCGTAAAAATCATGGGGGACGTTGAAATCAGGGACGCGGCAGCCGTTCCCATCACATGACCGGATTTTTGACGCTGTTCCATAAGGAATTGCTGCGATTCTGGAAGGTTGGATTTCAAACCGTATTCGCGCCTATGGTATCCACCCTGCTTTATCTCATGATCTTTTCTCATGTCCTGGACGCCCATGTGCAGGCTTATCCAGGTGTCGCATACACGGTTTTTATGATTCCGGGCCTGATAATGATGGCGGTGCTCCAAAACGCTTTCGCCAACTCGTCGTCCAGCCTGATCCAATCCAAGATCACCGGAAACCTGGTTTTTGTGCTGTTATCGCCGCTATCCTACCGGGAAATATTCTTTGCCTATGTGCTGGCATCGGTAGTGCGTGGCTTGGCGGTGGGACTGGGCGTTTATCTGATAACGTACGGATTTTTCGACGTATCCTTATCCTCGTTTCCATGGATATTCATATTTGCCTTGATGGGTAGCGCATTGCTGGGCGCGCTAGGTCTCATTGCCGGTATCTGGGCGGAAAAATTTGATCAGCTTGCCACATTTCAAAATTTCGTCATTCTGCCCCTGACTTTCTTGTCGGGGGTGTTCTACACAATCCACTCGTTGCCGCCTTTTTGGCGAGGTCTCTCCCACTTGAATCCGTTTTTCTACATAATCGATGGTTTTCGCTACGGCTTCTTCAGCACGTCGGATATTTCGCCTTATGTCAGCCTTGGGATTGTAGCAACATGCTTCCTGGCGGTATCATGGTTGACATTGCAGATGTTGAGGACGGGTTACAAGATCCGGCAGTAACGCTGGTCAGAGCCCCGCGGTAAGAGTTTGCATAATTCAAAAAATATAACGGCAAGGCAGAGGACAAATCCTGGCCGTTGTCATCAGGAATTCCAAGAGAATTATTTATATAAGGAAGAGAAGGATGGTTACGCCAGAAAGCATTAAAAATCACATTGAAGATTCCTTGCCATGCGAACTGGTGCATGTGTAAGGGGATGATGGTCAGCATTTCAGCGCCATCATTGTGAGTGCGGAATTCCGGGGAAAAAATATGGTGCAGCAGCATCAGCTTGTTTACCGTGCGCTCGGCGACAGGATGAAGCAAGAGATCCATGCGCTATCCATGAAAACCCACACACCCGAACAATGGGCGGAAATAAATCCGAGCTAACACCCGTCAATATTTTGGATGTGGACCGGTTCTGCGTGGTGGCGTATCAACAAGAAGCACCGCGTGCCGTATGAGGAATTCTTGGACAGAAGTGCCGTGCTTATGACGGCGATATCTTCTGCAGGCGCTGGGGCTCAGCGTCTGCAGTTACGCGTTGGGAGCCAAGGCGGCACGCATTTTCTGCATGGCTTTGGCTTCGATCTGACGGATTCGCTCCGCAGACACGCCCAATTCACCAGCAAGATCATGCAGGGTCGCTGCGTCTTTTTCCCGCAGCCAGCGGGCTTCAATGATGCGCCGACTGCGAGCGTCCAAGCCGGACAGTGCCTGCTCCAAGCCTTCCCCGCGCAGACGCGTGTTCTCTTCAGCTTCCAGTAACTGCCGAGGTTCTGAGCCATCGGTAAGGTAAGCGATGGGGCTGAATGCTTCATCGTCATCGTCATCGGATAGAGGCTCGAGCGAAATGTCTCTTCCGCTGAAGCGGGTCTCCATTTCCACCACTTCCTCGACCTTGACGCCCAGTTGCTTGGCCATCGCGCTGACCTCTTCCGGATTCATGGTGTCCAGCACCGGCTTCATGCTGCGCAGGTTAAAGAACAGCTTACGTTGCGCTTTTGTGGTGGCAATTCTTACCAGCCGCCAATTACGCA
>JBDSOQ010000093.1:0-7544 GCA_039914755.1 Nitrosospira sp.
CGCCGCCTTTTCTTGGGTTGGCGAACCAGGACGAGAAAAGCGGCAAGCGGGCACCGCCGTACCCACTGCACCGTACCCAAGTCAGTGGGTTTGGTGGTGGCTTTCGAATACAACGACGTTGCACTGAACCAAGAATCAGTGGTGGTGTTCTGCCAACGGATAAAGTCACGGTTACGAATGCGCCCCACCCAGTACCAGCCCAATGTGTGCTCGACGTAACGATAGAACGGTACGCGAAACCCGGAATCCGCTACGATGATCGGATGACTGGCCAACGGCAGCAGGGTTTTGAGCGTTTCCAGAAAAGCCTGTTGGATTCGGCGATTGCCCAATCTGGAACGGGGATGGACTTCCTCATACAACGTTAATGCCCGGCCTTTCACCGGTAACGACGCACGTAATACATGGAATTGCTGGTCACCGCTCAGGGGTGACCAGTCGATGAGAATAAGAGGATGTGACAACCCCGTGACCTGCCATCGTGTCAGTGCAGCGTAAAAACGCCAGCGTTCCTGATAGAACCGAGTGTTGCCGATCAAACGATCCATGCGCTTGATCTCGTGTTTGATGAAAGTTGCACTTGAAAGGCTTCGACCTAGACGTGATCGATACCTGAGCGCCGCATAAAACCGAACCGATAGCGGCCATTAACGCTTTGAGTCGCGTGCCGTGAATGGAGGGAACCGCTTTTTGAAGATGTTTGTGCAATACAGCGACTAGGTGCATGGGATCTCCTGAAAAGTTATGTATTCAAGAAAAAATCTCATGCACTCGCTGTTTTAGATTAAGTGTATAGCATAAGTATCTGTAACATCAAAGTATTCTGTGGGGATAGCTCGGACTCTGACCCTAATGGTTGCTCTATGTCTCATACCGACTTGTTAAATTGTCAGGTTTGCGCTTCCCGTTCGTCTGGATTGCCGTAACGTCTGATGGCCTCTCTGTAAAGTCCGGGTGCGTTAACAATGTCAAGTTTCGATATGATATTGTTACGATGACTTTTTACCGCAGATACTGATATTCCAAGCTTTCGGCTGACTTCCTTTGTCGTCAGCCAATGGGCAAAAAGGCGCATCACCTCATCTTCGCGCTTGGTCAGTTCCGGCGGCCCCAGGGCCCATCTTGGCTTTGGTATTGGACCTAAGGCCGGGTCCAGGTAAGTCCATCCTCCCATGATTATTTCGATCGCTTGTTTGATAACTGAAAGGTCTGCTCCCTTCAGCAAGTATCCGCGCGCACCTGCATCCTTTGCCCGGCTGGCGAGTTCTGCATTGCCAGTGCTGCTATATATGAGAATAGGCAAATCTTGATAGAGATTGCGTAATTCCGCTGTCAGCTCAATGCCGATGACACGAGTCGAACTGCCTTCAATTTCAGGAAGGCAAATGTCCATTATCACCAGGTCGACTTCATTGTTTTGCATACCATGTCTTGCTGCTTCGGCATGTCTGGCTATGGCAATCACTTTAAACTTGGATATCGTCTGCAGAAAACCGCACAATCCTTCAACTATCGCTGGATGATCATCCACGATCATGATTTTGACAAGTTGTGTATTAGCCATATTGAAAGATAATCAATGAAGAGGAACAGTAGCGACTACACATGTACCGCTTGATGATGAAGTAATTGTTAATTGCCCACCTACAGATTCGATACGTTGCTTTATGTTGCGCAACCCGATACCTCGGCCCGGACTGTTCAAAATAAGATCTTTGTCGAAGCCTATACCGTCGTCGAGGATTTCGAGTTTTATACAACTCGCCGTACCCGCCAGATGAATCGAGGCTTTATGGGCTTTCGCATGCTTCGATATATTGTGCAATGCTTCGCTTGCAACGTAATCCAGAGCTTTTTCTGTAGCGCCGCTTAGACCCTCTATCTCTCCCGATACATTGAACTCTATCAGAAAAGTATCATGCGACATGTCGCTGCAAAGTTTTCTCAGTCTAGCTAACAGGTCGCCAACGGGGTAGATGTCGTCTATGATTTTACGCAGTTCGGTCAGTGTTTCTTTTAACAGCATTGCCGCTGATTTAAATGCTGGTTGAGCTGAGGCTACGTGTTCGCCTGCCCTTGTGTGGAGCAGTTGCATGCCAGTTTCGATTTTCAACTTGGCCGCGACCAGCATCGATTGAACGCCATCATGCAAGTCGTTCTTCATTCTCTCACGCTCTCTTTCTCGCGCGTTTACAATGCGTTGCCTGGATTCCTCCAACTCGGTATTCGTCTTGACGAGACCGGCGTTTGCGGCAACCAGCTTTTCATCGAGGAGGCTACGCTCCTTGATATTTATCATCAAGCCTAAAAATATCGCGATTACACTCAGGAAAGAGATAGCGATAATCCACATCATCGTACGAGATATGTTGTGCGAAGCCTGTTTATCAATCTCCGTTAATGCTACATCAATATCATCCAGGTAAACGCCGGTTCCGAGTACCCAGCCCCAATTTCTTAATACGGCGACATACGCGCGCTTCGGTTCAGGGACAGTAGTCCCACTTGATGGCTTCTGCCACGTGTAATCTTCAAAACCGCCTCCCTCAAGTGCCCGGCTGGCCAGTTTCTGTATTGCCGGGCTGCCATTGGTATCCGTGATATCCCACACATATTGCCCCACCAGTTCTGGCTGACGTGAATGCATCAGCATGATTCCCTGGAGATCGAACAGGAAGAAGTAACCGTCCAGTCCGTAATTCAAACTTGCCAGGATGGCTTTGGCTTCATTTAAGGCGGACGCATCCGTTCGGCCTGAATCGTAAAGATGGGCGATGGACTGCTGGGCCAGCGTGATGTAGTTCTTCAGTTCCTCATCCTTAATGCTCTTGTAAGTTCGTCCTATGGATTCGCGTTGCAATTGTTCCAAGGAGATTGCCTGGTAGTAAACCGTGGAAGCAACCGCGAAAAGCGCCAGCACCAGTGGCAGGACCGCAAACAGGATGATTTTTTGTCGTAGTTTCATGTTGTCATCGTACAAGGTCGCTTCATCGGCGGCCTCAACTTTTGGTTGAGATCGCCTCATCTTCAGAGAGGTATCGGGCAACCTCCTCAACTGTCATATTTTCTTCCTCAACATCACGCGAAACAACCAGGTGTTGAAAACAAAATTGTTTCGCTGCAATTCCAGATCATGACAAAGACGTTTTTACTTTGAGGAGAGACAATGAATCTTCTAATCAACAAAGCCGGTTGGGCATTGATAGCTTTGGTCGGCGCTTTTGGATTTGGCTACATCGCCCTTCACCATGGCGAGCCCATCGGTGCCATCTGGATCGTAATCGCCGCCGTCTGCCTCTATACCATCGCCTATCGCTTCTACAGCCAATTCATCGCTCGCCGGGTTTTGCAACTGGATGCCACCCGCATGACTCCGGCGCACAAACACTGTAACGGGCAGAATTACGTACCTACCAACCGCTACGTTCTGTTCGGACATCACTTTGCCGCCATTGCCGGCGCCGGCCCCCTTGTGGGCCCGATCCTGGCCGCCCAGATGGGCTACATGCCCGGCATGCTGTGGTTGCTGATTGGCGTGGTGTTTGCAGGCGCGGTGCAGGATTTCATAGTGCTCTTCATCTCCACGCGGCGGCACGGCCGGTCGCTGGGCGAGCTGATCAAGCTGGAACTGGGCAAGGTTCCGGGCATGATCGCCCTGTTCGGCACGTTCTTTATCATGCTCATCCTGTTGGCGGTGCTGGCGCTGATCGTGGTCAAGGCGCTGGCGGAATCGCCCTGGGGTACCTTTACCGTTGCCGCCACCATTCCCATTGCCTTGCTCATGGGGGTTTACAGCCGTTTCATCCGCCCCGGCGCCATCGGCGAAGTTTCAATGATCGGCTTTGTCCTGCTCATGCTGTCGATCATAGCAGGGCAATATCTGCCCGAATTCCCCGTCCTGGCGGAATTCTTTACCCTGACGGGCGAGCAGTTGGCCTGGTTGCTGATCGGCTACGGTTTCGTTGCCTCCGTGCTGCCGGTGTGGCTGCTCCTGGTGCCGCGCGACTATTTGTCCACCTTCCTCAAGATCGGCGCCATCGTTGGCCTGGCAATTGGCGTCGTCTTCATTTCGCCGGAACTCAGGATGCCGGCCTTCACCCAGTTCGTAGACGGGTCCGGTCCGGTCTGGTCGGGAAGCCTGTTCCCCTTTCTGTTCATTACCATCGCCTGCGGTGCGATATCGGGCTTCCATTCTCTCATCGCTTCCGGGACCACGCCCCGGATGATCAGCAATGAGCGCGATATCCGTTTCGTTGGCTATGGCGCCATGCTGATGGAATCGTTCGTCGCCATCATGGCCCTCATCGCCGCCTCCACTATTGATCCCGGAGTGTATTTCGCCATGAACAGCCCTGCCGCGATCATCGGTACTACAGCGGAGTCCGCAGCGCAGGCGATCTCGCAATGGGGCTTTTATATCACCCCCGAGATGCTCGCGCAGACGGCACGCGATGTGGGCGAGCACACCATCATTTCCCGTGCTGGCGGCGCCCCCACTCTGGCGGTGGGGATGGCGCAAATTCTCTCCGAGGTAGTCGGAGGACAAACCATGATGGCGTTCTGGTATCACTTTGCCATTCTGTTCGAAGCCCTTTTCATCCTCACGGCGGTCGACGCGGGCACGCGGGCCGGACGCTTCATGTTGCAGGATTTGCTCGGCGAATTTATCCCCTTGATGAAGCACGATTCAGTGGTTGTCAGCCTGATCACGACTGCGCTTTGTGTCGCCGGCTGGGGCTACTTCCTATATCAGGGAGTAGTGGATCCCTTGGGTGGCATCAATACCTTGTGGCCGCTGTTCGGCATCGCTAATCAGATGCTGGCCGGTATTGCGCTGATTCTGTGCACCTGCGTGTTGTTCAAGATGAAGCACGACCGCTTCGCGTGGGTCACCATCGTTCCCGCAACCTGGGTGCTGGTCTGCACGCTGACCGCCGCTTGGCAGAAGATATTCGACATGAATCCGCGCATCGGGTTTCTGGCACATGCCGACCAATACAAGGAGGCATCCGCATGCGGGAGGTTTCTTGCGCCGGCCAAATCGATGGAGCAGATGCGGCAGGTGATCTTTAACGACTATGTCAATACGTCGCTGACAGGCCTCTTCATGCTGGTGCTGGTCAGCTTGCTGGCATTCGGTATCCAAACGGTGATACGCGCACGCGGTACAGACGCGCCCACCGTCAAGGAAGCGCCATTCGAACTATTATCCGCGCCCGCCGCCACTCACCGGCCTTCCAGCCTTACCTGAAAGATAAGGAACAGAAACCATGCTGAATAAGATCGACAGTCGAAAAATTAGCGCACTTGCCGGATTGCTGAGAATGACAGGTTATGTCGGGCAAAGCCTGCGTTTGATGGTAGGCGTGCCTGAATACAGTACCTACGTTGCGCATATGCGCAACAAGCATCCTGATAAACCACCTATGTCCTATCAGGAATTCTTCCAGGAATGCCAGGCGGCACGGTATGACGGCCGGGTGGGAAGGTGTTGCTAGGATCGAGATGGGTCACCGGTAAAACCCGCGATACGTATTTTTACGTAGCTTTTAGTCGTAATTATGCGGATTCGGTTAGAAGCGGACATAGCTACATTTCAACCTGAGCAGTAAATGAAACCGATACAAAACCAGTTAGCTTTTTTTTCAACCCAACCTAAGGAGATTTCATGATACATCAGAACCGAAATCAGATGCTGCGCATCATGCGCGTTGCGCTACACGGCGGACTGCTGGCAGGCTGTCTGTCCCTGGGAACGGCGGCATATGCGGGCATCACCTTCCAGTTTCAATATGGCGATCCCGCGGGAACCGGATTCCTTGATCCTGTCTACGGAACGAACCGGCAAGCGGCCCTGAATACGGCAGCCAACAATTTCTCCAGCATGTTCGGCAGCCATTTCAGCAATTCGGCCACGATCGTGCTAACCGCGAAGGCGCAAGATGATCCTGACAGCATGACGTTGGCGTCCGCAAGCAGTTATTTTACTAATCCGGGCAGTGCAGGATTCAACCTGGGAGAGGTTGTCCGGACCAAGCTTCAAACTGGAACCGATTTGAACGGGAGTGATGCGGATGGTGTGATAAACGTGAATTTTGGTAAAAATTGGGAGCCTGATTTCAATACGCCGCCCACTTGGGGATGGGGTTGGTATCCAGGCACATACGACCTCTACGGCACGTTGTATCACGAATTTACCCATACGCTCGGTTTCAGCCCGGTAATGACGCAATCCGGGGCGAGCGCATTCGGCACGAAAGATGGAAGCTGGAGCACGTTTGCCAGCTTCATTGTCGACCAGAACAACAATCCGATCATCGATCCGAATACCTTCGCGCTGAACCAGGGAGTCTGGGATACCGGCAGTGTCGGCAATTGGGGCGGAGGGGGCTCCGACGGCCTGTTCTTCAATGGGACTAACGCCGTGGCCGCGAATGGTGGTTTTTTGGTCACTCTCTATACAGCGGACGTTTGGAAACCGGGCAGCAGCGTTTCCCATCTGGACGACCGGATGCCGGGCATCGAAGGAACGCTGATGTCACCCGCCACCTACGCAGGCCCGCAGATGCGCGACTTCAGTGCAGTCGAAGTCGGCATTCTCAAGGATCTCGGCTATGTGGCGGTCGTGCCGGAACCCGAAACTTACGCCATGCTGCTTGCGGGTCTGGCTGTTCTGGGTGCGATTACACGCCGCCGCGCATCCGGCATCACGATGAGCTAAACGACTTTGGACCCGAAAACGGGTGCCGAATTTCTTGCCGGTTAAAACTGCCGACAGCAATTTTCGAGAAGGATGAAGTCAAATGATATCCGAAGCCGACAAAGCCGATACGGACCAATGGGTTAATTCCAAATGTGAGCTTGGGAATGCGCAATTCATCGCCGGATTCAAGCTCAAGCAAGACTCTTCCATTCGTACGCCGAACGAATTTATTACCTGCGCTCTGTTGATCGTAATCGCATGCCTTGGGATGCCGGCAGCTATGGCTGCGGATTACAGCCCTGAATCGGGTAGCCCGCCGTTGACCTATCGTATCGACGACGTGCGTATCCGTCTGACCCGTCATCCCGGCAACGCCGCCTTTCCGGTTCAACGGGTCAGCTTGTCCGGTTCCGGCAGCGCAACGCTGGAGCGGGACGGCAAAATTATGCCATTCACCTACCAGGCGAAGAAGCTGCTGGCCCTGATGAACGAGTTCTACAGGATTCGTTTCTTTGAGATGCCAGATGATTATACCAACCGGTATTCGGTGTTCCTGAAGGATGGGGGCACTGTCGAAACGGCTGCACTCCACCTGCTGGATGCCGGGGGCACGCGGATCTGCTTTACCGTGGCCAGCTATGAAAAATGCGTCAGCCATGGCGATGATGGGCCTTCCGAACTGGAGGATATCGCTAGACAGATTTTTTCGGAGGCCGATGTATTGGTGAAGAAATAGAGTTCGGAGCGTTGTTCCCGCCATCGGGAAAATGTGCTTCCAATCCAAATATAGCGCTTCCTGGTTATAGCTATTTTTAAACACAATTACATGAATTATCGTAAA
>JBDSOQ010000018.1:0-3824 GCA_039914755.1 Nitrosospira sp.
AACCTATTCAATAGCGGAGGTAAAAAATGATGAAAGGCGGCTTGGGCAATCTGATGAAACAGGCTCAGCAGATGCAGGAGAACATGAAAAACATGCAGGAAAAATTGGCTTCGATAGAAGTCGAAGGGCAATCCGGCGCGGGCATGGTCAAGGTAGTAATGACCTGTCGTTATGATGTAAAGCGCGTCAGTATCGACAGCAGCCTCATCGGTGACGATAAGGATATGCTGGAAGATCTGATTGCTGCTGCGGTAAACGATGCGGTGCGACGAGTGGAATCCACCACTCAGGAAAAAATGGCCGGTTTCACCTCCGGGCTGCCGCTGCCGCCGGGAATGAAGCTGCCATTTTAGCTTTACACCGAAAATACGTGACCGTGACTAACGGATTGATTCATTATGCTGGTTTACTTCCATAGGCTCTATGTTCGTTTTCGGGATCTTCTTATCATTTCTCCTAAGTGAAAACGCCAACCAGCCTCGAGGATCTGATCGACGCCTTGCGCTGTCTTCCCGGAGTAGGCCCCCGGTCAGCACAGCGTATGGCCTATCATCTGTTGCAACGCGATCACGAGGGTGCACGCCGCCTCGCCGGTTCGCTCGATTATGCGTTGCAACATATCAGGCATTGTGAGAAATGCAATAACTTTACAGAAGAAGTGATATGCGAATTATGCCGTTCTCAACGGCGCGAGGCCGCATTGCTATGCGTGGTCGAAATGCCTGCCGATCTGCTGATGATGGAACAGGCTCACTGCTACAAAGGCCTGTATTTCGTACTGATGGGAAGGCTTTCGCCGTTGGATGGCATCGGCCCCAAGGAGATTCATCTTGATCGGCTGCTGAGACGGACTCAGGATGACATAGTGCGGGAAGTTGTACTCGCGACCAATTTTACGGTGGAAGGGGAGGCAACCGCTCATTATATTAGTGAGCTACTGCACAACAAAGATCTGAAAGTCACACGTATTGCACGCGGGTTGCCGGTTGGTGGCGAGCTGGAACACGTGGATAGCGGTACGCTGGCGCAAGCGGTGATTGAGCGTAGAGAGGTCTAGTTCCGACAAGAAAACATCCAGGATTGTTATTTCAGGTTTGACCTGGAATTCTGGTTCCAGCAGGCAAGGGCGCATTATCAGTTAATGGTTTGTGCCGAAATGCCGTTTTCACCGATCTATTCCGCTGCTGTCAGCATAATCGTAAGGTTATAAAGTGAAGTAATGGAATGACATCCTCTTCCCCAAATGGCATCCAGGTGCCGAAGTGTAAGTCGTGATAGACCACAAACAGAAAGTTGAGACCAAAATGACAGCCAGGTTGCAGAAGCCGCCAAAATCGTCCAGGCCGTCGAGATCGTCGGCGCACAGCCCGCTCAGGCCGGCAAAGAAAAAAATAGCTGCGACGGTAGCGGGGGTTGAGCCGATCTCTGCCTCGGCACCGCCCATAACGCAAAAACTGCATAAATTGCTGGCGCAGGCAGGATTGGGATCAAGGCGTGAAATGGAGGAATTGATCGCTGCCGGGCAGACCACCATCAATGGAAAGGTTGCAAATATCGGCGACCGCGCGGGACCCGAGGATATTGTTCGGGTGGGCAAGCGCGTGATTCATCTCAAGTCCCGCGAACGGCTGCCTCGTGTCATGCTTTATCACAAGCCGGAAGGGGAAATAGTCAGTCGCGACGATCCACAAGGCCGTCCATCAGTCTTCGAAAAACTGCCACAAATGCGGTCTTCCAAATGGATAGCCATTGGCCGGCTGGATTACAACACCAGCGGGTTGCTGATTTTTACGACAGACGGCGAATTGGCTAATCGATTGATGCATCCGCGCTTTGAAGTCGAGCGCGAGTATGCGGTACGGATCATGGGGCGCCTGACGCCTGAAGTAACGGAACTGCTGACTACTGGTGTGGAGCTGGAAGATGGTCTGGCAAAATTCGAACATTTGTCCGATCAAGGCGGAGAGGGTTCCAACCACTGGTATCGTGTGATATTGAAAGAAGGCAGGAATCGCGAAGTACGCCGCATGTTCGAGAAAGTGGGAATGACAGTAAGCCGCCTGATGCGCGTGCGTTTTGGTCCAATTAATCTGCCGCCACGCCTGAAACGAGGAAAATGGATCGAGCTGGATGAGGTGGAGATAAAGCGTCTGCTGGAGTTGGTAGCTATCAGCCAGTAAGGAAACAGTACCTCACCTCATCTTTTGAGGCCCATCCGGAGTCCGCTACAAAATGTCGTAACAGTGGAAATATAGGAAACGTGGGCGTTGGTGATGACCCCAACTGCACTTGCGGTAGATGTAAGCCACTGTTCAACGCAACCCCAAGGTAACTATTCGGGAAGCTGATCGCGCCTCAGAAGAAAAACAAACTCATCCCCGGCGCTGGTTTCAAGCCAGGTGAAAGGCGTCAGAGGAAAGGCCTGTTCCAGCGCTTGACGATTATGCCCGATCTCGACAATCAGAATTCCCCTGTCTGTCAGGTAATCGGCAGCCTGGAGCAATATTGCCCGGGTTGCTTCCAGACCATCTTCGCCGCTCGCCAGTGCGCTGCGCGGTTCATGGCGATATTCTTCGGGAAGAGTTGCCATTGATTTCGCGCTGACATAAGGCGGATTGCTGATGATGAGATCGTAACGGCGTCCTGCCAATGCAACAAATAGATCAGATCGGATAAGGCTGATTCTATGTTCCAGGTCATAATCCGAGACGTTCTTTTGGGCAACTTGCAGCGCCTCATGTGAAATGTCCACAGCATCTATCGCGGCGTTTTCGAAAGCGTGGGCAAGCAGCACGGCAAGGCATCCCGATCCGGTACAAAGGTCAAGCGCGGAATAGATGTTGCCCGGTTCTTCTATCCACGGGGCCAGTTGTTCTCGCAGCAATTCGGCAATGAAGGAGCGCGGCACAATCACGCGCTCATCCACGTAAAAACTGAAATCGCCTAGCCAGGCTTCATTGGTGAGATATGCAGCCGGAATTTTTTCGGTTGCGCGACGCCTGACTATGCTCAATACCTGATCCAGTTCGACTGTGGTGAGGCGAGCATCCAGAAATGGTTCCAGTTGGTCGAGCGGCAGGTGCAGAGTGTGCAAAACCAGATACACCGCCTCATCATATGCCGAGGCCGAGCCATGGCCGAAAAAAAGGCCGGCGTCGTTAAAGCGGCTTACCGCGAAGCGCAGCAGGTCGCGGACGGTTTGAAGTTGGGTTTTTGCTTCACGGTACATAGATTTTATTTGATGTGATGAGTGCTACAGGCTGTAAGCTTTCAGAAGGTTCTGGTTCGTTGGGCGGTGGGTCGGGGCACAGATGTAATGAGTGCTACAGGCTGTAAGTCTATATCATCCATCATTAACGGGCTGTACTGTGCTCCACCCGTTCTGCCGGAAGCTTGCGGCTCAGGTAGAGGGACGATTATTTAAGCAACAAATTTTCAAGCGTCAGCCGATAAATTTGCGGCAGCTGTTCCAGGTCCTCTACTTCCACGTATTCGTTGAGTTTGTGTATGGTGGCGTTGCGCGGCCCCATCTCCACTACTTCCGGGCAGATGTCCGCGATGAAACGTCCGTCGGAGGTTCCGCCGGAAGTGGAGAGTTGCGGCTCGATTCGTGTCAGGGTTCTGATAGCGCGGCTCACTGCTTCCACGAGGTCGCCCCTAGGGGTGAGGTAGGGCTTGCCGGAGAGCTCCCATAGCAAGTGATAATCGAGGTTTTGCCGGTTCAGGATTTCATGCACCCTGGCTTTTAGCGATTCGACCGTGCTGGCGGTTGAGAAACGGAAATTGAACAACAGGGTGACTTCGCCGGGAATAACGTTGGTAGC
>JBDSOQ010000104.1:0-5394 GCA_039914755.1 Nitrosospira sp.
CGGGCATTTGCCTCGTCCCGGTTAAACTTGAAATCAACAGGGAGCTTCCCCCTGAATTCTCGTAATCGCATAAGGAAGGCATCGTTGCCCGGTTTCTTTTTCACTTGGAAAACCCGTTCATCAGCGATCACCACTTCAATGTCGTCGCCTTCGTGTAGTTCTAATGCTTCAACCACTGAAGCAGGCAACCGAATTGCCAGGCTATTACTCCATTTTGAGACTTGCATGATCGATTCCCTGTAGATATACATTTTATAAAATATATCATGCGATTCTATTAATAAATATACCCTTTCGCTTGGCCCTTCCTCGCACCGCCTTGGGGCAGCGGAGGTGGGGATAGCCCTTACGGTAATCTGCATTACCCCCGTTGGTTGTTGTGCTGGATCATGAAGTTGCGATGCCATCGCTGCCATCGTGGATGGAATGCTCGATAAGGGCAAGGAACCAGAACATATTGAGTTGCTGATCCAATGATCAAGCCCGGACTAAGCAAACTCGATCAGAAGCTGGACCACTACGCACTGCTGAATTGCGAAGTTGACCCGGCCCTACCTCTGCCAGCTACGGAGTAAAACGATATCCAAAGATATTAACCCAGATAATCCATTAGGCGGTTCTGCGAGCCTACGCGAGTGCTGGCGGTCAGTTTGCGGCCATTTTCGCCGCTTGCTCGGCGTCCATAGACCAGGCTATGGACTTCTCTCAACCGGCAAAACTGTCTCGCAACCTGCCTCGCCATCATCTCGCGTCCTAATGGATTATCTGGGATTAATCCGGTGAGTAATAATTCATTCCCCAGGTTTTTTGCTTATGGCTCAAGCTACCGGCAAGCTCTTCAGATTTACCAGCTCAAACAACGTTGATTCGGCTCCGTCGGCCAGCCAAATTTGCTTGTCCTGAATCGTGCAATTTAAACGCATGTTGCGTTGCGCCTGCTTTGCGATGGCCTGGCTGGCTTCCCTGGGTAAGTTGTTCACGGTCAGATTTCTGATCTGCTCGAGTTTGCCGCGACATTGGTTCCACCAAGTATCGGCGATTCGCCCACCATATGTATAAATGAATACCTGGCTGGCACGGCCGCACGCTCTGCGAACGAGCTTTTCATCCGGAAGGCCCACATCTATCCAGAGCTCGATAGCGCCGGTTAAATCTTTCTGCCAGAGATCGGGTTCGTCACACGTGCTCAATCCATTGCCAAACGATAGTGATTCATGGGCATGCAGCAGAAAGGCCAGCAATCGCACCATCATGCGTTCATCGGTTTCCGATGGGTGCCTGGCGAGGGTAAGCGCATGGTTGTGATAATAATTCCGGTCCAGGTCCGCGATTTGCAGATCGGCCTTAAAAATGGTTGCTCCAAGAGCCATATAGGTATAAGTCGTTGTGTGATTGGCTGCTGATGTTTTATCAGCAGAACAATTGAGGGGTCGTATTAAGCGTTACATCTCCGGCATGCTTGCCGGTGTCGCTAATTCTACATGCTGCCAACTAATCTTCGTAATACCTGAAAGCCTGGCATTAATCGTGTAGGGAATCCCTGACAAGGCATTCATTTATTCCTACATCGTATTTCGACGTTCCCCGACAGACAGCCCCTCATCAGTATGGTATTTTTAACCTAAATCCGGTAGTTGGACGGGGAGAAGTGTACGGTTTTTGGGGTGCAGGGCAAGGCGCAACGACGCGGAATGGTCGTTCCATTCCAAGGAGTTGCAACGCAGCCATGTGCCCCAAAAACTGTGCAATTCGCCCCGTAGCGCCCTCACCCGGAAGGTGAGCGTCAAATAATATGAAATATTGTTATTAATCATCACACTGATTTATTAAATGAGCGGTCAACTACCGGATTTAGGTTTAATCCGATTACAAGCCAGTCATACCTCGGAAATACCTCGGAACACCAGAGCGGACAATATCTTGGAGCAGGTAAACATGGAACGTCTCACTATATCGCTTAATAATCAGCTCGCGAAGCAGTTTGATTCTGTAATGCACAAGCGCGGTTATTTCAATCGCTCGGAAGCCATGCGTGACCTGATACGGGATCTGCTCGATACCGTCCGCCTGGAAGAACATGTCGAAGATCATTGCGTTGCCACGCTCAGCTACATATACACGCCTGAGCTGGCCAGTTGCATTACTGCGACACAACACAGGCATCATGATCTTATTGTATCCACCATGGACGTACATATGGATCACGATAATTGCCTGGAAGTAACCATTCTGAGTGGAACTATCAGGAACGTAAAAAAATTCGCCAATCATATTATTTCCATGCAAGGGGTGCGGCATGGCAAGCTGCATCTTTTGCCGGTCGAGATCGCCCAAGAAAGCTATTCTTCTGATTTCGTCCCGTATGTTCCCGGCAACGCTTTTGCGTGATGAATGAGATCGGCCGCATGAGCAATGCCCTATGAGCAAAGCGTCCGGAGGCGCTCAGTATTGAATTGACATATCGGTTATTCCAGCAATTTATGTTCGGTTACATAGCGGACTAACTGAGCATTGTTCTGCATATTCATTTTTTCCAGAATACGGGCGCGGTAAGTACTTACGGTTTTTGCGCTTAATGTCAGTCTTTGCGAGATTTCGGCCAAGGATACGCCGGCGGTGATAAGTTTGAGAACGTCATATTCCCGATCGGAAAGCGTGGAATGGAGCGGTATTTTCGATGCCGGGCCCAGGTCGAACAGCAGCTTCTCCGCAAGTTCCGGATCTATGTATTTCCCTCCATTTGCCAAACGTCGAATCACGGATATCAGCAGATCGGTCGGACTGTTCTTGGTGAGATAAGCGGATGCGCCAGCGCGTATTGTCCTGATCGCATATTCATCCTCATGGTACGTACTTAACATCAGCACCTGATACTTGGCATCATCGGCCATTATCCGTTTTAGTACCTCCAGTCCGTTCAGGCCCGGCATGCTGACATCCAGCAATGCCACATCCCATCCGCCGCGGCGGATTTTCTCCAGGGCATCGAGTCCGTCTGTCGCTTCCTCGACGACTCTGATGTCCGTTGTTTCGGCAAGAATCCGTTTCAGCCCATCCCGGAAAAGCCGATGGTCGTCAGCAAGAAAGACTTTGATTGTCATGTATGTTTCATCGGTCTTACCAAGGAGGTAGCTCTATTTCAATAGCGGTAAATAACAGAAGGCCTCTTCGTCGAAGATCGGCAACTTGATATGAGCTGTCACTTTTGCAGGGCTCCCGCGAGCGGTTTATCATGAAATTTCACCATTTCGTTTTAGGGGAATTCGCACACTAACTACGGTTCCCTGCTGGGGGAAGCTGGTAATATCAATATTGCCCCTCAGTACTGCCGCCCGTTCCCGCATTCCAAGCAGGCCAAATGATTTTTTCGTGGCAACGTCCGCGAAATCAAATCCCTTCCCGTCGTCGCGTACTTCAACAATAAGATCATCCGCATTCTGCGACAAGGTGATTTCGACACGACTTGCGTCGGCATGCCGTGCTACATTGGTCAAGGATTCCTGCACTATTCGAAATATTGCCACCGTCTGATCTTCATCCAGATCGATCGACGCCTCCATCAAACGCAACACGCAGCTGATGCCGCTATGTTTCCTGAATTCATCGGTCAACTTTTTTATGGCCGATATGATTCCCAGCCCCAGCGAAGCCGGCCGCAAATGTTCAGCCACATTGCGCACGCTCTGGCCCGCTTCATCCACCAGCTCGGCCATGTTACGCCTGATGGTTTCCATTTTCCCGCTTCTGTTATCTTCCACGCCATTCAGCAGCGAAATTTCGAGGTGTAACGCCGCCAGGAGCTGACCCAGCTCATCGTGAATTTCGCGGGCGATGTATTTGCGATCTTCTTCCCGCATCTGCTCCACGTGCGCCGCAAATTCTCTTATTGCGGCATCCCGCACCCGAAGCTCCTGCTCCACCAGAATACTTGCTTCCGCCTGTTTGTGTTCCAGCCACTTCCCCAGATCATCCCCAACTACGTCAATAAGATTCTGCTCTTCCGGCAGCAAAAAAGGCTGGTCTTCACTGTAAAATACATCTATCCAGCCATATGCCTCGCCGTAGACCATTACCTGCTTTCGTCGTATGCATGTATGGCTCCTGTCATACCGGTCGGACACAAACTGTTTGCCGTCGAGCTCGATTCTGATGCTGGTAATGTGAGGAAATTGCATCGCCGCAATCAATTGCACGAAAACAGTCCTGCAAACCTCCTCCAGCGACCCTGATTCCATCCCGCGGCGGATCGCATAAAAACAGTTGATTTCCTTTAATCGCTCGCGTAAAGATTCTTCAACCCGTTTTAGTTTTGTGATTTCATGTTCAATGGCTTCTGCCATCGTATTGAAATCAGACCCGAGCTTGGCGATTTCATTATGCGTGGCAATGTCGCAACGGGTGGAATAGCTGCCCTTTGCGATACTGCTTGCCTGGCGGCTGAGATAATCAAGCGGACGCAGGATATTGCGGCGCATGTAGACAGTGGCGACCGCGACGGCGAGTAATGCGGTGCAAAGCAGTCCAAGTATCAGCAAGATTTGCTGATGGAATTTTGACTGTAAATTTGTCAGTGTAGTTTGAGTGCGATGATCCAGCTCAAGCATGAATTGGCTGATCGGCGCCATTATCCTGGCTTTCTCAGCCGTATAACGCTTTCCGAACAACAGGTCGATAGCGAAATTGCGGTCAGGCGTGCGAGGTATGGTGAAGTTTCCATATCCATCGTCGTATAACCCTTTTATGGCAGCAAAGGCCTGTTTTTCAAGGTTGACCAGATTATCGGAATTCTTCTGGGATTGCCGCAGCAGATCCAGTTCGCGTTCGCTGAAACCTTCACGGCGCATCAAATCCACTAGGGAAATGGCATTTCCGAGCGTGCTGGATAGGGAGGGTCTGCTTACATTCCAGTAGGTGACCGGGTGATTTTCCTGGGGGCGCTGCCGTTTGCCGTTACGGATGTCGAGGATTTCGAAAAAAGATTGCTCGTAGACCGGATCACCGGTGATGACGTAGCTCCGAGCCATCTTGGTAAGATCTTCGGAACTCCGAAATAACTCGTTTGCGAGCTGTAGAGATCTGTTTTTCTGGTGCTCTGCTTCGGTAATCTCATCCAGCGTACCCAGCGCCTGTGAAGAAAGCAATATCAGCAGACTGAGACTCAATACAGTGACGATAAGACAAAAATTGATGAAAACACCGATTCGCACGTTTCTCCTTTCATTTTGTTGAATCGCATCCGTTTTTGTTGTTCATAGCCATCATTTTCCAATCGTGATTAAATCCACCTGATCGGCAAGTGTGGCAGCGTTTGTATTGGTCTTGTTTTATTGACGTGGCTTCCTCCCGCCAAGGGACTTGGATTGGACCGCTTGTTTTTGCCGTTTCTAATTGATA
>JBDSOQ010000028.1:0-6290 GCA_039914755.1 Nitrosospira sp.
GAAAGAAAATAAACCGCCGAATTTATAAGCGGCAGGCTTCTCTCCGTCAGTTCATAGGTCTGCGCCGGCACGCCGCATGAACCTGGGCCATCAGGCGCGGCGCGATATTGGCGTTCGATTGAGGGGCAAAGGGTTGATGACCCATAATCCTAAATCCGGCAGTTGACCGCTCATTTGTCAGCCCTAGTACTATGATTGGTATAGAATTTTTTGCCACTTGATTCTCACCTTTTGGGTGAGGCCGCTACGGGGCAGATTGCACAGTTTTTGCGGCACATGCTGCGTTGTTCGCAACGCCTTGGAATGGAATAACCATTCCGCGTCATTACGCCTTGCCCTGCACCCCAAAAACCGCACACTCCACCCCGTCCAACTGCCGGATTTAGGATAATTCCATATCCAGCAGCCGACGGCGATTTTCAGCTCATTTTTTTGTGGGCACCATGTTCAGCAGCGTACTTTCTGCATCACTTAACCTCACCTTTTTGATGAGTTCGCCCGTGCGAGACTTATTCAGAGGCTTCCCGATTTCGTAATGATCCGTAAACTGCTCCGCCGCGTCTTCAGCCGCAACTCATCCGCTCCCGTCCCTTCTACCCGCTCTTCTTCCGCTGAGCTGCATATCATCCCACGTGAACAACATGGCATTATGCGCGGCCACATCAATCCCTGTGCGCTGAAAGTCACATCGGGCCTGCAGGAAGCTGGATATTCCGCTTTCGTCGTCGGTGGCGCAGCACGTGACCTGCTTCTTGGACTGGAGCCAAAAGATTATGATATCGCCACGAATGCGACGCCTGAGGAAGTACGCGCCGTTTTCCGCCGTTCGCGCATCATTGGCCGACGTTTTCGGCTGGTGCATGTGATGTGCGGCGCTGAGACAGTGGAGGTTTCCACTTTTCGCGGGAGCACAGATGAAGGGGCCGTAGCCGACGCCCATGCCGACGAGCATGGGCGCCTGCTGCGCGACAATATATTCGGCAGCCAGGAAGAAGACGCCAGGCGGCGGGATTTTACCGTCAATGCATTATTTTTCGATCCTGTCCACGAAGAAATCTGGGACTACCTGAACGGTTATGACGACATCAAGGCACGGCGCTTGCGCATCATCGGCGACGCCATGCGTCGATATCGCGAAGATCCGGTGCGGATGCTGCGTGTCGTTCGGCTTTCGGCAAAGCTCGATATGCAGATTGATCCGGCTACCGCCGAGCCGATTGGCGATCTTGCTCCTCTGTTGCGAAACGTGCCGCCGTCGCGGCTATTCGACGAAATGTTGAAATTGCTTCTATCCGGTCACGCGCTGACCTGCGTGACCGATTTGCGTAAACGCGGATTGCATCACGGCTTGTTGCCGATGCTGGACGTTATAATGGAACAGCCGCTGGGTGAGCGTTTTATTACGCTTGCACTCAAAAATACCGATGAGCGTGTTCGTCAGGAAAAGCCGTTTTCCCCCGGCTTCCTGTTTGCGGCCCTGTTATGGCACGAAGTACTCGTGAGGTGGAACGTTCGTCAAGCTGCGGAAGAAAAATTGATTCCTGCTTTGCATCAGGCGATGGATGACGTGCTGGCGATACAAAATGGAAATCTCGCGATCCCGCGCAGGTACGATGCCATCATGAAGGAAATCTGGGCAATGCAGCCGCGCTTCATGGGCAGGTCGGGACGCAGGCCATTTCGTTTACTCGAACATCCGCGTTTTCGCGCCGCATATGACTTCATGTTGCTGCGTTGCCAGAGCGGTGAGGTCGACATGGAGCTGGGGAAATGGTGGGAAACGTTCCAGCATGCCAGTACCAGCGAACGTGAAGCCATGCTTTTCAAGGACGAGGCAAAAAAGAAGCGCCGAAGAAGCCGTGGCCGACGAACATCCGCCTCCGCCGATGCCGCGAGCCCCGACAACGCAGCTGCGGACGAGCCGGAATAGCTCGATACCATGAATCGCATGTCAAATCATCACACCGTTTCCCAGGCATATATCGGATTAGGCAGCAATCTGGATAACCCTGCCTCGCAGATACGGAAAGCGTTTGAGGAGCTGGCGCGCCTTCCATCAAGCCATCTGCTGGCACATTCCTCGCTTTATCGCAGCGCGCCGCTGGGACAGACCGATCAGCCTGATTTCATCAACGCGGTGGCGCTGATTGAAACTGCGCTCGCCCCCCACGACCTGCTTAAATCCCTGCTTGAAATCGAGCATTTTCACGGGCGCGTGCGTGAATATCTCAATGCGCCGCGAACGCTTGATCTCGACATACTGATGTATGATAGGCTGCAATGGAACGAGCATTGCCTGATTCTGCCACATCCGCGCATGCATCAAAGGGCGTTTGTGTTACAACCGCTTCAGGAAATTACACCGGACTGCCATATTCCCGGACACGGCTCGATTGCCGAATTGCTGGCTGCGTGCGCGGGACAGCAAGTCGAACGAGAGCAAGCGTAGTGAAGCTGGAAGAATATCGCTACATCGTGGTGGAAGGGCCGATAGGCGTGGGCAAGACCAGTCTGGCGCGGCGTCTCGCCGGCCACCTGGGCAGCGAATTGCTGCTGGAGAAGCCGGGCGAAAATCCGTTTCTGGCAAAATTCTATGATGATATTCCCCGCCATGCGCTACCGACACAATTGTTTTTTCTGTTCCAGCGAGCCCATCAATTACAGGGCCTGGCGCAAATCGATATGTTCGCCAAACCCACTATCAGCGATTTTCTGCTCGATAAGGACCCGCTTTTTGCCAGGTTGACCCTGAGCGATGCCGAATATGACCTGTATCGGAAAATTTATCAACACCTCCAGCCCGAAGCGCCGTCGCCCGACCTGGTGATTTATTTGCAGGCGTCTCCCGCGACGCTGATTGAACGGGTCAAGCGACGCGGCAGCGCTTTTGAAAATAATATTACGTCAGAATACCTGTATCGATTGACCGAGAGCTATACCCGTTTTTTTCATCAGTACGAAGATGCGCCATTAATGATAATTAACAGTGAAAATCTCAACTTTGTCGATAGGCAGGCGGATTTTGATCTATTGTTGAGGCAGGTGGAGCAGATGCGCGGCCCTCGGGAGTATTTCAATCTTGGGATTTAGCCAGGCCGATAGCAATATCAGGTCATTTTCAATCAGTACTATCTGACGTACTACATCAGGAGCTCAAGCATGCGCACCACACAGGACGCTTTACAGAAGATGCGGGATGATGGAGAGAAAATCGCGATCCTCACTTGCTACGATTCAAGCTTTGCGACGTTACTGGAAAACGCCGGTGTCGATATCCTGCTTGTGGGCGATTCGCTGGGTAATGTGCTTCAGGGAGAGGAGAGCACCCTCCCCGTTACGCTGGATGACATGATCTATCATACCCGTTGCGTCTCACGCGGTTCGACCAAGGCATTCATTATGGCCGACATGCCTTTCGGCACATCCCAGGTAAGCCCTCAGGACACTTTCGAGAACGCTGCCGAGCTAATGGCCGTGGGAGCAAATATGGTCAAGCTTGAAGGGGGTTCCGTCATGGCTGAAACCGTTGAATTTCTGACTCGTCGCGGTATTCCGGTTTGCGCCCATATCGGCTTGACACCTCAATCCGTACACCAGTTAGGCGGCTATAAGGTGCAAGGCAAGACCGACCACCAGGCAAAACAGTTGCTGGAAGACGCGGTCGCCCTGGAAAACGCCGGCGCCGCAATGCTCTTGATGGAAGTGGTCCCCGCTGCGCTCGCGAAAAAAGTTACCAAGAAACTGTCCATTCCCACCATCGGTATCGGGGCGGGGATAGATTGCTCGGCGCAGGTACTGGTGCTGTATGACATGCTGGGGATCTATTCCGGCAAGAAAGCCAGGTTCATGAAAAATTTCCTGACTGACGCGAACGGGATACATGAAGCGGTTGAAAATTATGTCAGGGCGGTGAAAGCTGGAGAATTTCCCGGGCCGGAGCATGCATTCTAACTGTTGGATTGAAGCATGGAGCTTGTTGCCGATATCTCATCCTTGCGGGCGCGCATCAGGCATAAGTCTTCCATTGCTTTTGTGCCGACCATGGGTAGCCTGCACGAAGGTCATCTGTCGCTGGTGCGTCTCGCACAGCAAGAAGCAGATTGCGTCGTAGTCAGCATTTTCGTCAACCGTCTGCAATTCGCGCCGGGAGAAGATTTTGAGCGGTATCCCCGGGCTCTGGCCGATGACTGCGAATTGCTGGAAAATCACGGGGGCGCCAATATGATTTTTGCACCCGGGGAAAAAGATCTTTATCCTGTGCCGCAGCAGTTCATGCTGGAACCACCACCAGTAGCCGATATCCTCGAAGGTGAATTTCGCCCCGGGTTTTTCCGCGGCGTAGCCACAGTTGTACTGAAACTCCTGAATATCGTACAGCCCCAGACAGCGATATTCGGTAAAAAAGATTACCAGCAACTGCATATCATGCGTGAACTGGTGCGGCAGTTGAATTTTCCGGTGAAGATCGTCGCGGGAGAAACAGTACGCGCACCAGACAATCTGGCGTCAAGTTCTCGTAATCGCTATCTGACGAACGAGGAACGTGCCGAGTCAGCGCGGCTTTATCAAGTGCTGCTGCAGGTGAAGCAGGAGGTAGAGAACGGCAACGAAAATTTTCATGGACTGGAGGAAAACGCAAAGAGACTACTCCGTGAACACCACTGGAAAATTGATTACATTTCCGTCCGGCACCGCGATACGCTGGCTCCACCGTGCAAGGAAGATGAAAACCTGGTGATACTGGGAGCGGCCCGGCTGGGCAAAACCCGGTTGATAGACAATCTGGAAATTTCTGTCAAAAATTGAATGAAGAACATCAGTAAGGCGACTGATGTTTATGATCAACCTGTTATCGGAATTTTGTAAGCCGTAACGACACGTCAAAACGGCTCAAACATAGGGTAGCATCGCCCCGCACGCGAGCCAAACTCACGTCGCTGTTATTACCCCTAGCCGCTAGCGCTTTCACGCAGATCTATATAACCTGTTGATTTTATGTATATTTAGCTAGTCTCTATCTGGAGACAGATAATAATTCATAACTATCAATGAGTTATAGTTAGACGACCCTTTTATGTTGCTCACAGGCAACATAAAATATTGCCATATTCTGTTTTTGCCCCTTTATTTTATATAACTACCTGTTCAAGAAGGTTTAATAGCGCCTGGCATGATAAATGCTTATTTATCAATTGCAGTACTGAGATCAGGATCATCTGATAAGTACCAGCCTGATCAAAGCGTTTATCCTCCGGTTGAGGTGCTGGCAGAGGAATAGACACCAGCGTAAAGCACATCAAGCCAGGGTCAGCGGATTTCCTCTAAATCACCGTCATCATAGTAGTGTCATGAGCGAAGGGTACACTTCGGCGGCACGGCTCAACACAAAGGAGTTCTCGTTATGTCTCCATTGCACAGCCCGAAGCAGAATCGCATTTTGGCCGCCCTGCCGCGAGAGGATTATGGACGGCTCTTCGCATTTCTTGAGTTCATATCAATGCCGCTGGGAAAAATAATTCATGAGCCGGGTTCGCTTATTACTCACGCATATTTTCCCACTACCAGCATTGTTGCGCCTTTGTATGGTGCGGAGAACGGGGCGTCCGTGCAGCTTTCAATAATCGGTAATGAAGGACTCACCGGCATTTCTTCCCTTTTAGGCAGCGGCAGCATGCCTGCCGGCGTGGTGGTGCAAAGCGCGGGTGAGGGCTACCGGGTGAAAGCAGGAGTACTGAAAAAAGAGTTTGATTTAAGGGGCGGGTTACAGCACCTGGTACTTCGTTTTACCCAGGCGCAAATTACTCAAACAGCGCAGAACGCCGTTTGCAACCGCCACCATAATATAGAACAGCAGTTATGCCGCTTCCTGCTGATGAGCCTGGATCGATTGCCGCGTCGGCAGTTGAAAATGACACATGAGCAGATTGCGATCATGCTGGGCGTCCGCCGTGAAAGCGTGACTCAGGCTGCTCTCAAGCTGCAAACGATAGGTGCAATCCACTACAGCCGGGGCCATATCACGGTTCTGGATCGTGAAGAGCTGGAAAATTCAGTATGCGAATGCTATACGGTGATAAACGGCGAGTATGACCGTCTGCTATGGAATGACACCCCTCCCCTTCCCGCTCGGCAGGATCCGGATCGGGTTGAGCGAAACACGAGCCGAAACATGAAGGAAGAACTGCGGACCGTAAACTGAGGAGAGCCCCGGACTACTTCAGCGAAAACCAGGTTTCATCCTCCCCAACCTGATGTAAGCTGAGTAGTCCGGCTTGTCGCGTGATTACAGG
>JBDSOQ010000152.1:0-4810 GCA_039914755.1 Nitrosospira sp.
AACCGTTTCTGGCGTATGTGATACTTGGCATTTCCATGTTGCTGGAAGGCGTCTCCTGGTCTTTTGCCATGCGTGCGCTTCTGGCGGAAAAAGGGAGACATACCTTATGGCAGGCCTTGCGTCGCAGCTACGACCCCTCTGTATTGACAGTGCTGCTCTAGGATACAGCGGCGCTGATCGGCCTCACAGCGGCCTTTATCGGCGTCTATCTTACCCATCGTTTCAACAATCCCTATTTCGATGGCGCGGCCTCGATTCTGATCGGCATAACCTTGTGCATCGTGTCCCTGATACTGATCCGGGAAAGCAAAGGACTCCTGGTGGGCGAAGCGGCGACACCGGAGGTAGTGGCAAGCGTAACCGCCCTCGCGCTCGATGATCCATCGGTAATAGCAGTGAGCCAGGTTCTGACTCTTGTGTTCGGCCCGGAGGAAGTATTATTGAATATTGAGGCGCAGTTCGCTCCGACGTTGTCGGTAAAGGAACTGGCGATGGCTGTTTCCCGGCTGCAATTGACGATCCGCCGATGTCACCCGAAGATCAAGAGAATATTCATCGAGGTGGCGCCGACGACACAATGAAAACCGAAAGGCGCGGGCGGAAGATATACCGTATGTTCGAACCAACTTAGCGTGCACGGAATTCGATTCTTAACTGCAAGGAGGATCAAGATGCAAATCGGGATGATCGGACTAGGACGGATGGGTATCAACATGGCGGCTCGCTTGATGCAAGCCGGAAATGAATGCGTGGTTTACGACCCTCGCACCGAAGCTGTCCAGGAACTGGAGCAGAAAGGCGCTATCGGAGCGGACTCGCTGGAAGACTTGATCGCTCGTCTGACCAAGCCGCGCGTGGTGTGGTTGATGGTGCCCGCAGCCGCGGTCGATGCGATTCTTTCAAAACTGGTACCTCTTGTAGAGGCGAACGACATTATCATCGACGGCGGCAATTCCTATTACCACGACGATATCAGACGTAGCGCCGAACTACGGTCCAAGGGGATTCATTACGTCGACGTGGGAACAAGCGGGGGCGTTGCGGGCCGTGAGCGCGGATATTGCCTGATGATCGGCGGGGAAAACCGGATTGTCGAGCATCTCGATCCGATCTTTGCCGCGCTGGCGCCCGGGATCGGGGCAGCGCCACGTACCTTCGGCCGCAACAAATCTGGCAGCACCGCCGAGCAAGGTTATCTTCACTGTGGACCGTACGGTGCCGGTCATTTTGTCAAGATGGTCCATAACGGAATTGAATATGGCCTGATGGCGGCTTACGCCGAAGGGCTGAATATCCTGCACAGCGCCAACGCCGGCAAGGCAGCACACGATACGGATGCCGAAACGACACCGATGCGCAATCCCGAATTCTACCAGTATGAGCTGGATCTTCCGGAAATCGCGGAAGTCTGGCGTCGTGGCAGCGTTGTGGCGTCGTGGCTGCTCGATCTGACAGCGGAGGCTTTGATCGAGGATGCGGATCTCACCAAATTTTCGGGGCGCGTGTCGGATTCGGGCGAGGGACGCTGGACAACGCTGGCGGCCGTTGACGAGGGTGTGCCGGTACCGGTGATCGCCGCAGCGCTTTTCAGCCGTTTCGAATCCCGCGGCAATGCCGATTATGCCGACCGGCTGCTCTCCGCGATGCGAAAGCGGTTCGGCGGACATGACGAGAAAAAAGGGACGAGCTGAGATGGACGGGGAAAATAAGGCAAACGACGGAGAAGCTGCGTCCGATGCGCTGGTGCTGTTCGGCGTGACCGGCGACCTCGCTTACAAGAAGATTTTTCCGGCGCTTTATGCGATGGTAAAGCAAGGCTCCCTGGATGTACCCGTAATCGGTGTGGCCTCGTCGTCATGGGATATCGCCCGGCTTCGCGGCAGGGTAGCGGAAGCTGTAAAACAGTCCGGAAAGATCGATGACCAGCCTGCGCTTGACCGTCTTCTTTCGTTGTTCCAATACGTATCCGGCGATTACAATAATCCGGAAACGTTCAAAATGCTCAAGCAGGCGCTGGGAAGTGCTCGGCGGCCAGCGCATTACCTCGCCATACCCCCTTCTCTTTTCGCTACTGTTATAAAAAGCCTGGGTGCCACCGGCCTGGCCGATGGTGCCAGAGTCATTGTCGAGAAGCCGTTTGGACGCGACCTCGCCTCTGCACGCGAGCTCAACCGCACCGCGCGCGAGGCATTTCCGGAAAATTCCATTTTCCGCATCGACCATTTCCTGGGGAAGGAGGCGATAATGAATATCCTCTACTTCCGCTTTGCCAACTCGTTCCTGGAACCGATCTGGAACCGAAACTATATAGCCGGTGTCCAGATAACGCTGGCCGAGGATTTTGGCGTAGAGGGACGCGGGGGATTTTACGAATCCGCGGGTTGCCTGCGCGACGTAGTCCAAAATCATATTTTCCAGATCATTGCGTTGCTTGCCATGGAGCCGCCAACATATAGAGGCTTCGGTGCGGTTCAAGGCGAAAAAGCGAACGTGTTCCACGCAATGCGGCCGTTGAGCCCGGATGACCTGGTGCGGGGTCAATATGTCGGTTATCGTGAAGAAGCGAACGTAGCAAAAGACTCGGACGTCGAAACATTTTGCTCCTTGCGTCTATTTATCGACTCCTGGCGCTGGGGTGGGGTCCCGTGGTATTTGCGCTCAGGCAAATTTCTCGCCAAAACAGTCACGGAAGTTCTTATCCAGCTAAAGCCCCCGCCGCAAAAGCTGTTTGCCGACTCGGTACCCGACCTTCGAACTTGCGGCGCCAACTACCTGCGCTTCCAGCTTTCCCCTGTTTCCACCATCGCTATCGCCGCACGCGTTAAACGTACGGGAAAAGAGTTTATTGGCGACGAGCGGGAGCTCTGCCTGGTCGAAGAACATTTTGGACAGGAATTGCCTTACGAACGGCTGTTGCATGACGCCATGAGAGGCGACGGAGCCTTGTTCACGCGGGAGGATACAGTAGAGGCCGCCTGGGCAACGCTCGATAATGTCCTGAAGACACATCATCCAGTCATTCCCTACGCACGCGGAAGCTGGGGACCCGAAGCCGCGGACACATTGATAGCACCCGATAATTGCTGGCACAATCCGAAGTCGGGAATCTGATATGAAACTAGCAACCAAGCCCTTCGGCCATGCAAGCGGCTTAATACCTAAGGAAGTAGGGTTAACGCATTCTTAACATTTAGACGACTGTTTTTTCACACCGGGCATGTTATTTTTAAATTGCATAACGTCATACCCATGCCCTTCATTTCAAGCATCACACTTTTGAGGATACTGATCATGAACGCACCATCGACTCGGTTATTACCGCTGGCATCGATTGTTTCCGCTCTTTTCCTGTACGGCCTGCCTGCAGCGCAGGCGGCTCCCCAGCAAAGTCCCATTGACATCACTGCGGCGAATACAAAATTCGAAACGCTATCGCCGATGCAATTTAACTTGAGCTCCGACACTACGCTAAACGTGATCAACAATGGTTCGCCTAATGAGTTCGCAACCGCCGCCAGAGCCATTGTTCCCGGTGGTGCTGGATCAATGACAGTGGATGGAGATACCTATCAATTGGCCCAGTTTCATTTCCATACACCCTCAGAGCATCTGGAGAATGGCAAGGTATTTCCCATGGAAATGCATATGGTATTTCAAGACGCAAGCAAGAACATTCTCGTCGTCGGCCGGTGGATCGAACAAGGCGCGTCCAACGCCGCGCTTGAACCCATTTTCTCCGATTTGCCCAAGACCACGACGCAGACACACGTTTTCAACCACTTTGATTTGAACGCCCTGCTGCCGACCAACATGGAATCTTTCCGCTATGATGGCTCGCTGACAACGCCGCCCTTCACCGAGGGCGTGAAATGGATCGATCTCGCTCAGCCGCTGCAAATGTCCGCGGCTGAGATCAATGCGTATAGTTCGCTCTTCCCGGAGGGCGATGCGCGCGAGATTCAGGCGCTTAACGGACGCATCGTGCTCACAGATGTACCGGGCTTCGCTTCAGCGGTTCCCGAGCCGGAAACCTATGCAATGCTGCTGCTTGGGCTGGGGTTGATAGGCTTTGTCGCAAACCGCAAAAATATGGGCCTGGGCAAGCCGGGGCTTGTCGGGTCTATTGCGTAAGCGCCCGAAGCCGGTTAAATACTATATGCGTCCACCATCACATGATGGTGGACTGCCAACCTTCTTCCATTCCAATTTCCTGCTGATAATCTGATTTTCGCACTAACCCGGAACGCACGACTTTGTTCGTCGCCCAATTCTTCTCGTCTTCTTTCCTGTTTACCTTTGAATCTTTCGCCCATGCCTGAAAGCAGGAATGCATCAAGCATTCAGTGGTGGAACCCGAATGCTCCTCTCCCGGTCCAACCCCCGCATTCGCCGGTTGTTCATTGCGGCGTTATGGAGAAAAATTTATGAACGTGAGGGCTGCCGGTTGGGTCTACTTGCGTTAAGATTCGAGAAACAGGTGTAGTATTTCATTTTTGCTTCTCCAAACCTGAATAAGGAACCTATGAAACATTCTGTCATTCTGAAAAACCCCGCAGCCCGGTCTTTAATAATTGCCGGGGCTCTGATTCTCGGCACAGTCGGGATGTCCCATGCACAGACTGCACCGGCTGATATGGCCGCACAAGGTGGAGCCCATTTGCTCGCGCAGGCTGGCTCAAACGCCGAGCAGCCGGCTTCCGGCTGGCAAGACCCTGTAACAGGCCAAGCTGCCGCTCCCGGGAATAATACCGCTGCGCCTGCTCAGGTCGCACCTGCCCAGGCTGCGTCGAGCCAAACGGATTCTTCATCA
>JBDSOQ010000135.1:0-3822 GCA_039914755.1 Nitrosospira sp.
GCAATGCAACGAGAGTATGTCAGACTCGGCGAGTACCTGATCGAAAGAGGTAAACAACTCATCTTTCTTCTTGGTGGACGGATGGTACCCAAACAGCACCCGCATGCCGAACCCGCGCGCGATTGCAGCCGTACCGCGCCCGATAGCGCCTTTGCCGACAATACCCATGGTCGCGCCGTACAATTCGCTTATTTTATGCGTAAACAGACAGAATTGCTCCGATTTCTGCCACGCCCCTTGTTCAATCTCTTGCCGGTACGCCATCAAGTTTCGGCGTAACGCAAGCACCATCGCGAACACGTGCTCCGGTACGGTATGAATTGCATAATTGCGGATATTGGCCACCGCGATGCCCCGCTTGCGGCAGGCTGCGATATCGATGGCATCATATCCCGTTGCGGCGATCGCTATCATTTTCAGCCTGGGCAATTCCGCGAGGATCTCATCGCTCAATCCCAATTTGTTGATGATGGCCACCGTCGCACGCTGCAGGTGCGGCACGATCTGATCAGAAGTCGTTTGCGCGTATTCCTCATAAGTATGCTCAAAATTCGGCCGGCGTACCTTCACCTTGAGTGAATCCCGCTCCGGAAAAACGACGTGGTGGCTCATGTGTATTTTTCTACCTTTATTCAACCTGGAGAATCCGGATAATTCTAGTGTAGACGCTCAGTCAACAACCGGGCCGACAAATCTAATTCCAAGGCGCGGGACAAAAACCATGCCCTCCCCGCGTTAGTATAGCGATACAGAAGAACCCTGCTTTGCCGAACCGGACGAGAGGACGGCAAGCATCGCCGTCGGCACGCCGATTGGTCATGTTACTCCCGATTCATCGAGGCAGAAAACAGACTTGCCGAAATAATCATCAGCCCGCCGATCCATTCCCTGGGCGTCATGGCCTCATCAGTCAGGAAATAGGCTGCAATCGCCGCCACCACTAATTCGAACAGCATGATTACGATGGCCTGATTCGCGGGCGTGTGCGCCAGGCCGTATTGCACAACCAAACTCAGGGCGAACACGACCAATCCGACGCCCAGCAGGAGCAGATACGTTTCTGTGGAAATATCGCTCATTACGGGCAGGTCAACCAGAAACAGGCTATAACCAAATGCTACCAGCGCGACACCGGTCCATACCGCCAGCGATTTTACCTGAACACTGTGATATTGGTCTTTGCGGCTCAGCACATTCGAGAGTGCAAACATGAAGCCGGCCGATAGTCCCATCCAGTCACCATAAGAGGAAGGCAACGAGAAGCCGTTTTCCGGCTGCCATAGCATGACTATTGCGCCCGCCAACGAGAACGCGATAACCAGATAACCGTGCAAACTCAATATTTCATTCAGCAGAACGCGTGCGAACACGATAGTCCATAGCGGCGCGAGATAGAATAAAAGCAGGACACGCATGATTTCGCCGTGAATGACACCGAGTACATACGCGAGATTGGTCCAGCCTGCAAACAGGCCAATCCAGAATAATAAGTGTGGCTCGCCGCCGAACACTTGCGATCTGTGCAGACTTTTCCGAAATATAACCAGCCCCAGCAGTAAGGCAATTGCATAAGTAACCGAGGTCGCGATCGCCCCGCTTATCCGGGCTTGCTCCAGCAGTCGGTAGGGATACCACAGCAGGCCCCAGATACTTGCTCCTATGAGCAGCGCCGCCACGGGAAAATCATTCTGTTTTGTTTTGTTCATTTTGGTTGGTCGCGAGACGCCCGCCCTTTATAATCCTGCTTCGATCAATAGACTTAACCACGAAGGTGGCAGATTGCCGTACACAGCCTGCCCCGGCCTATCAAATTGAATCCCAATCTCGACCGCCTCCAACCTTATCCCTTCCAGAAGCTCAACAAGCTGTTTGAAGGAATCGAGCGAAACACGGCTCTTTCTCCCATCAGCCTGCACATAGGCGAGCCCAAACATACCACACCGGGTTTTATTCGCCAGGCGCTGGCGGAGAATCTCGCGGAGATGGCTTTCTACCCCACCACGCTTGGCACCCGATCGCTGCGCGCACGCATAGCCGCCTGGCTGATAAAGCGTTATCACGTGCCTGCCGTCGATCCCGACACACAGGTCATTCCGGTTAATGGGAGCCGTGAAGCGCTGTTCTCTTTTGCCCAGGCGGTAATCAACCCATCGCTGCCGGAAGCCATTGTAGTTTGTCCGAACCCCTTTTATCAGATATACGAAGGTGCGGCTTTGCTGGCGGGTGCCACTCCATATTTCCTGAATACCCTGCCGGAAAATAATTTTGCACTCGACTATGCGCAACTGTCGGGCGATATCTGGTCGCGCACGCAACTTGTATATGTCTGCTCCCCCGGCAACCCTACAGGCAGGGTAATGTCGATGGATGAGTGGAAGCACCTATTCGAACTGTCCGATCATTATGGCTTCGTTATTGCGTCGGATGAGTGTTATTCCGAGATCTATTTCGATGAAGCGTCTCCACCGCTTGGCGCACTCGAGGCTGCCCAACGGCTTGGCCGCACCGGCTTCCCCAGGCTGGCTATATTCAGCAGTCTGTCGAAAAGGTCCAATGTACCGGGTATGCGCTCGGGTTTCGTAGCGGGAGATGCGGCGTTACTGGCAAAATTTTTGCTCTACCGTACCTACCACGGCAGTGCAATGAATCCGGCGGTGCAGGCGGCGAGCGAGACTGCCTGGAGCGACGAGTTTCATGTTGTCGAGAACCGCCGCCTGTACCGGGAAAAATTCGATGCGGTTACCAGATCGCTGCAGGGAACGGTGCAGGTTTCCATGCCGGATGCCGCATTTTATTTATGGGTGAAAACACCGTGCAGCGATGTCGAGTTCGCCCGGCGGCTTTATCGCGATTATAATGTAACGGTTTTACCCGGCAGTTATCTGGGACGATATGCGCATGGGGTCAACCCTGGCGAAAATTTCGTTCGCATCGCCCTTGTCGCCTCATTGGAAGAATGCGTTGCAGCAACTGGACGCATAAAAATGCTGGTAGCCGACTTGCAGCGCGAGCGTGGCGGAAAATTTGAATCGATAAAAATATCTAAAGTAGATTAAGGAAAATCATGGATCAGCTCCAAAGTACCATTGAAGAAGCATTCGAACGCCGCGCCGAGATTACACCACGTAATGTCGAAGCCAAACTCAAGGAATCCGTTGCCCAGGTACTTGAAATGCTCGACAGCGGCAAACTGCGGGTGGCGGAGAAAATAAACGGCGAATGGAATACGCATCAATGGATCAAAAAAGCGGTGCTGCTTTCTTTTCGCATAGAAGACAATAGCTTCATCAAGGGTGGCTTCTCCAACTATTTCGATAAAGTGCCCTCCAAGTTCGCGGATTACAGTTCAAAGGACTTCCGTAATGGCGGGTTCCGCGTGGTGCCGCCTGCGACAGTGAGAAAAGGCTCTTTTATTGCCGGTAACGTGGTGTTAATGCCTTCATATGTCAATATTGGCGCTTACGTCGATGAAGGTGCGATGGTCGATACCTGGGCCACGGTGGGGTCCTGTGCTCAGATCGGCAAGAATGTCCATCTGTCCGGCGGCGTGGGGATAGGCGGCGTGCTTGAGCCGGTGCAGGCCAATCCGACTATCATCGAGGATAATTGCTTTATCGGTGCGCGCTCGGAAGTCGTCGAAGGCGTGATTGTCGGAGAAAATTCCGTCATTTCCATGGGCGTATACATAGGCCAGAGCACCAAGATCTATAATCGGGAAAGCGGCGAGATAAGCTATGGCCGTGTTCCGCCGGGATCGGTGGTTGTCTCAGGTAATCTTCCCTCCGCGGATGGGAAATACAGTCTTTATTGCGCGGTCATCGT
>JBDSOQ010000002.1:0-2686 GCA_039914755.1 Nitrosospira sp.
GCACCAACCCCTCGCGGTCGCGCAGATCGATGAATATGACGCCACCGTGGTCGCGACGACGGTGCACCCAACCGTAGAGGGTGACTATCTGCTTCAGATATTTGGCATCAACGACGCCACAGTAGTCAGTACGCATGACAGGTCTGTAATCGAAAAAAATGGAAAATGGAAATCAGGATTTGTCGCTTGAAGCGGAACCGCCGGTACCGCCGCCACGCAGCAATACAGCTTGCGGTTGGTTCGCATCTTTTTTACCATTGCCGGGTGCGACAACACCCATGGAAATAATATATTTCAACGCAGCATCCACACTCATGTCGAGCTCGATCACATCACTTTTCGGCATCATCAGGAAAAATCCGGAAGTAGGGTTGGGCGTAGTCGGCACATAGACGCTCACATAGTCTCCCTTGAGATGATTGGCCACATCGCCGCCCGGATGCCCGGTCATGAACGCAATAGTCCACGAACCCTTACGCGGATATTGCACCAGCAATGCCTTACGGAACGCCTCCCCCTGACTGGAAAATAGCGTATCGCTGACTTGCTTGACCCCGTAATAGATCGATTTTACGACCGGTATGCGCCATAAAACACCTTCCCAGAATATCACCAGCCGCTGGCCGATGATATTGGTCGTCAGCAAGCCGGTGAGAAATACCACCAGCAAGGTTAACACCGTACCGACACCGGGCACATATACGCCCACAAACGCTTCAGGACGCAGGTTCTCCGGCAAGAGCAGCAGAGACTGATCCATGGTACCAATGAGAAATCTCAACGCCCAGGCGGTAATGCCAAGAGGCACCCAGATCAGAAGCCCGGTAATGAAATAGCGTTTCATATCAGGGGATTGGGAACTTACTCACCAGGGCAGGCCGGGCACGCGGCACCCGCAGCCGGTGTTGCCGCAGGTCCGGTTTCACTCTTGACGGCGGCTGACGCTTCCGCATCGGATTTCGGTTTCGGCTTTGCACCGTTCTTGAAATCGGTAGCGTACCAGCCGCTACCCTTCAATTGAAAACCCGCAGCGGAAATAAGCTTGACATAAGCATCGCTGCCGCACGAAGGACACGCCGCAACCGGCGCATCGTTCACCTTTTGCAGATATTCTTTTTCAAAACCACAGGACCCGCAACGGTATTCATAGATCGGCATGACAGCCCTCCAATACAGCGGAATAGAAAAAATGAAATTATACCTCAACCACTTGCTTAACCGGGAAATATGGGCTGCAGGCGGGGATTACAAGATGGGGCTGCCGGAATACCTGAATGAGCCCTGGATTAATGCTGGAATACGGGGTTTGCGATTAACGGTAGCAGTAGGATGGGTGAAGCGTAGCGCAACCCATCACTCACTTATTCCTGCGCCTTGCCAAATCGACAGCGGAGGTGTCCGATCGTGGTTAATGTGCCGCGTTGCGTAGTTTTGATGGGTTGCGCTACGCTTCACCCATCCTACCCAAGCTGTACAAATGTCAAACGGAGAATGGTTCATAGGCATACGTCTGGATGAGCCTCGGATTAATGCTGGGATACGGAGTTTGTGTGATTAGGGTAGGAAGTGGCCATAGGAAACAGGAAAGTGCACCCGCGTAAAATACTGATACGTGGATATTGAAAATGGGTCGAGCATATCCTCAGGCAGATCTGCAGCGCAGATCAGGTCTGCATAGCACATCCCATCTCAATGCACGTTTATGATGTAATCGTCGCGATTGAGAGAACGATAAGGTTTTTCCTGACAAAATCGAGTGAACGCCAAATCTCCAGCTTCAGTTTCCGAGTCGGCTTCGATGTCGTAATCAGCTAGAACGCCACTGTAATTAGGCACACCGTTTATCGATGGCTCAGCAGGTGTTATAAGGACTTTGTATCTCATAAATCCTCCATATTTATCTTGCACCTGATTTCGAAAAATCTCTTCAGCCACGATTTATTGTGGCCATACGGATACAGTATAGGCAATAACTGGCTCACATGCCGGCATCTCGATAAAACGGTAATCACGCGGTAGAGCTTGTCCTCGGACTCGACTCCTCAGCAACGTGCATCAGTGATATGGGGCGCGATCCTCTCTTGAGAGGATTTTAGGAACTTCCTGATATTTCTCGAAATGTCAAAAAGACGCGAGCGTCGAATTGACGTTAAACAGGAAATATTTTTGAGGCCTGGGAACTGCTTCTTCGATATCGAAGAAGCAGTGTTTGATATGGCTGGATTTAAAGTGTTTTGAGGTACTCCAGCAATGCTTTTTTCTCGTCAGCCGAAAGCATGGTACCAAATTCATGGCCACAGCGGCTATTTCCGGAATTTCGATCACTGCAATCCGTAGTCTCCAGCGTATAGTCGAACTTGGTCTGCTCAATGGCAAGGCCTACATTAACTGTATCGTAAGCTGGACCGATCTTGAAGGAACTCACCCGCTCAGCCGCCGGTTTCAGCAACTCCGCCAGCGTGGGGACTGATCCATTGTGAAGATAAGGAGCAGCCGCCCAGATGCCCTCGAGGACACGCGATTCATACGCGTAGGACGGTGTGGCAGCCGTTACGGGGGCAATGAACGCATCGCGAAGAGATTCTGTTTCTGGCGGAAAAGGAGACTGCGCACCCTTCATCCGAGCTTGGTCTTCGGTTTTCATAAGAACGGGAACGTAGTGCTGGAGAATGGAGCCGAGGACGGC
>JBDSOQ010000116.1:0-8912 GCA_039914755.1 Nitrosospira sp.
GCCTGATGCATCCGGCTAGTGACCGCCTTGGACCCTAAGGTTCAAGATAAATGGGTTGACGGCATCTGCGGGGACCTTATCAGGAAACAAAAAAGCGGCTATGCCGCTTTTTTGTTTCCTTCAATTAAAATTTCCGTAATCAATCCTGGCTGAATCATGCATTTTGGGGTCAGTCACTCGGCTTCTTCGTCCCTGGCGCAGGGTTATCTTTGCTGGTGACGTGCATGTCAAGGTGCTGTTTTATTTCCGCAGGTTCATGGTCAGGTTTTCCGCCTCCCGTCAATTGTACCCACCTGGCAACTGAAGGCACGCCCCGTTTGTTGACCAGGAACAACATGTACCATCCCGGTGGGGCGATGTTCTGCTCGCTCAGGACATTGACATGCAAACGGCAAAAATCGTGCGCCTTGAACTCAAGGTCTACCACGCGCTGCCCGGTCTCGCATGAGTGGGTTGTCGCCATGGGCCAGATCAGTTCGACCCATTGAATCTCTTCAGCCTGCGGGGTATGGATTTCAAATTCTCCGCCGTACAGGATCTGCTGCGGTGCTGTCTCGATGAAGGGCCGAGGGCCCCGGAACAGATATGGCGGATGATAGATTTCAAGCCGCAATTCGTCGTCTCGCCTGTTCGGGTTTGATCCGGCCGCAAGCACGCGGCCGTCGGGCAGCAGAAGGGCAATTGAATGATACAACCGCCCGGCTTGTGCCGTAGCGGCCGTAATCCAGGTGTTGGTAGCAGGGTCGTATATCTCGGCCTCCAGAACCGCCGTCGCCACAACTTCAGACTGGCCATTTCCACCTGAGACAAATACGGTTCGATCCGGCAGTAGAACCGCATTTACGTGAAACCGCGCGTGAGTCATGGACGCAACCGGCTCATAGGCCGGCGCGGAAGCTTTCAGATCGATGATGTGCGCGCTGTTGATCGCGGGGTCACCTCCCCCCAGGATCATGACCCGCTGGTCTTGCGCCGGCGCCAGCAACACGCTGCCGCAGTGATCTCTGCTCTGGCTGAATCCTTCCGGTAACGTGACATTGGTCATTGTGCTTGTGGCTATATCCAGCAGTCCTGGGAGCACCCCTACCGGATTCGGAAACATATTTCCGCCATCGTAGAATAACCGGCCATCGCCCATGAGAAACAGGTGCGGGAAAAGAGGCCAGCCTTCCTGACCAGGCATTTGAGTCCATCCCGTCACGCTCGAATAGATTTCCGCCCGGTTGGGCCCGCCTGAGACAGTGAAAACTCTGCCATCTCCGAGTGTAACCAGCGTGGGGTACCATCGGCCTTCGGCCATCGAGGCAAGACGGATCCAAGATTCGGAGAGCGGATCAAACAGATAGCTGGTTTCGAGCCCGATGAAGGGGCGGCCATCCTTGTCATATTCCTTTGTGCCACCCGCGACAAGCAATCTGCCATCAGGCAGAAATGCCTGGCCTGCACAGAAGAAGTCCACAGGAGTAAAAGGAGAAATAAACTCTCCGTTTTCATAATCCCACACCGCGCTGCGCAGCCCGGTCGTGAAAAGTTCATCATTACCCGAGCCAGCAAATAACAAAACTTTACCGGTATGCAATACCGCACCATGAATAGCCAGTATCGGCGCGGGACAGGGCAGTAATTCCCACAATCCTTTCGTCGCTGCTTCAAGGATATCCCCCGAAGGCATGGCGCCCATCCCGTCCATACCGCCCATGCTACCCATTTCACTCATGGCGACAATACCCATCGTTTCCACGGCTGCCGCCAAGTGCTCCGTAACGCCGCCCGAATGGTGGTGGCCGAATGTAGGCGATGCATTGTGGTCACGCAGGCAGCGCAAAATATCGACCGGCGGGCACGCATTCATTCCGTCGTCAAAGGGCAATTCCACCTCGATCGCCTTACTCAATTCGTCGGAAATCCAGATGTACTGGCGAGCACGAACCAGGCCGGCCAAACCGGCCATCATGTGCTCTTCAACGTGGCAATGGAAAAGGAAATCTCCGCGGATTCGTACGCGACAGGCGTTTTCCGGTGGATCCCACTGAAACTGCTCGAGAGCGTGCGAAAGTCGCATGGCGGGAGGGATCTCGGTTTCAGTGATAAATGTTTCCAGAGAACTTATCCCGTGTACATCGGATGCGCCTCCATGAGGGATCGGGAGCGCCCAGCGAACCGAATGGGGGTGAAAGTTGTGCCAGATACCAGAGACATCCAGGTTGAATATATACCAGCGTAGCCTCTCGCCAGTATCACCCACGACTGTCGGTGTGTTCCCGACAAACGCGCGGCCATTGAGGCAGAAGTTTGGAGCGCCGCCTCCAGCAGAAAATACAATGTGTTCATGGTCGCCGTCATTTTGCCAGTTGATGCTTCCACCAGGACGCACCTGGATCAGGGACGGAACGAATTTGTTGTCCTGGACGCTGACGTTTGCGCTGGCCGGTGCGCCCGCCGTGACCTGGACTGTTCCATTCATCATGGGGCCGTGGATCGCGCAGTAATAGTGAACAATCTTCGCATCGGCAAAAACGAAATTGAACGAATCGCCGTGAGCAAGCGGTTTGCTTTGAAACGCAACGCTTGAGCTTCCGGCAAATTGATGAATAAAAACCGGAACCTCATGATCTGCACAAGGCGCGGCCGGGTTTCGGACGATCAAACCACCGAATAAGCCCAGATTGATGTTTCGCGCAACGTCGTGCGCGTGGTCATGAAATCCCCAAGCACCGACCACGTCAGGCGTGACGTCATAAACGTAAGTCCATTTCTGACCAGGAAGAATTTCATCGCTGCGCCGTCCATCCCGCCCCGCGACGCCCAGTGGCCAGGCCCCATCCGATTCGATTCCGTAACGTAGCCCGTGAATATGAAAACTGTGACAGTCGCTTGTATCCGCGTTCCAGACATGGATGTACAGCCGTTCCCACGGTTTTGCATAGAGCAGGCAGCCCGGAATCCTCCGATCCCACGGCGGTTCGTTGACATCCGCCTCGATGAGCTTCGCCTTGTTCGGAATCGTATAGTGCGCGTCCAGATATTCGCGGTAGACCAAGCAATCGGCGGTACTGGCCAGAATTTCCTGAGCGGATACGCGGCCCGATTCGTGGCCTGGGTTGAACATGCAATCACGCCCAAAGTGACGCGCGCAGGCCACAGGTGCGAGCGGACTATAACTCGGCAGCGATTCAATTTTCAGGAAGATGTCGCGTCGGTGGAAATTCATCGTGGCTCCCATGCCCCTTCGGGATCATATGCTGGAACGGATAAGCAAGTACTCAATTGTATAACAGTGCCCGTGACCACGACCACGACCACGGCAGGCACTATAAACACGGACAGACCCGGCCGGTGCCTTGCCGACGCGATCCGCCAAAATAGCAATCGAGCTCGCCGCGAGATTTGATGCGCTCTTTCGATAACCTTTCGATAACCCAGTGTAGATCACGCTTGCCAAAAGGCAAGTAAGCGGCCGGCAACATTTGTGAGAAAGGAAGCGCACATCTCATTTTTTGACCTGTTTGATACTGTTTGCGCAAACCTTGCCACGTCAGTGGATCAAAACAATGATCTAAAATACACGCTTTGCCAAATCGATTTGTATGTATTAACCTGTGGTAGCGTCTCTTTGCCTAATTTTCCAAGTGGAGCTTGCATTTCGGTTGCGAGTGGAACATCTCACTCAAGATCAGATCTGGCAGGACTGGGTGGGCGAGTTCAAGGTGAGACTGGATAACGCACACGACTTTCTCGGCGGCAAGCTCTTCTGCGCTCCGCATTTATTTTTTTGAAAGGACCTGCCAATATGAACTCAGCCAAACCACTCGTTGATCCAGACGGCGTCCGGCTCCCTATCAAGCTCGACACGACATCCAACGGGGAGTTTGAGCCGGTACCGTTATCCCCTGTGAATCAGGCTGCAAACCGCCTCGCACATGAAGCGGCGAATAAGAATTCAAAGCGTTTGGCTGTTTCTCGAAGAAATTTTCTAATCTCCGCTTGCGGCGCGGCCTCCACTTTGCTCGCCTTCAACGCGGCGAACGCCGCAGCGGGCAAGGCAGGCGGCTTTTTCGATCTGCCAATCGAAGCTGCGCTCGATCCCGAACTCGCACAGGCGCGAATCGGGAGCAAGGGCGAATTCATCTTCGACGTGCAGGGCCACTTTGTGGACCCGAACGGTGCCTGGTTGCAGAAGCTCGCGCCCGGCGTAAAACCCCTGAGCCAGATGCCAAAAACAGGCTGCGCACTCGCGTCGGAGCCTGGCTCGCACAGCTACTTGCGTTGCCTGGGGCCTGATGAGTTTATCAAGGACGTATTCCTCGATTCCGATACCGATATGATGGTGCTCTCCTTTGTACCATCGAAACCCGACGCCGAGCCGCTTACCATCCAGGGGGCGGACGCAGTGCGCAGGATCGTCGACCGGATGGAAGGTATGCACCGGCTGTTGATCCATGGGCGCGTCAACCCCAACCAGAAACATGACCTTGAAGCGATGGACGAATTGAAGGAGCGCTGGGGCGTGTCTGCCTGGAAGACTTACACCCAGTTCGGGCCCGGCGGAAAGGGCTATTTTCTGTCGGATGACACCGGTACGCGTTTCATCGAAAAAGCACGTAAACTCGGCGTCAAGGTCATCTGCGTACACAAGGGTTTGCCCTTCGGTAAACAATCCTATGAGCACAGCCAATGCGGTGATATCGGCGTCGTCGCCAAGCGCTTCCCCGACGTTGCCTTCCTGATCTATCACTCCGGCTTCGTTACCACTGTCCCCGAACGCGCCTTCGAGGGCAGGGGCGCTGACGACGGCATCGATACGCTGATCCGCTCGCTCATCGAGAATGGAGTATCGCCAAATAGCAACGTTTATGCGGAGCTTGGCAGTACTTGGCGCTACCTGATGCGCGACCCGGAAGCGGCAGCGCATGCGCTGGGCAAGCTCTTGAAGTACTGCGGCGAGAATAACGTACTCTGGGGCACGGACTCCATCTGGTATGGCTCGCCGCAGGATCAGATTCAGGCATTCCGCGCGTTCCAGATCGCCCCTGAATTGCGCGCCAAGTATGGCTATCCTGAAATGACTCCGCAGCTACGCGCCAGGATTTTCGGACTAAACGCTGCAAAAGTTTACTCGATCAGCCCGGACGAAGTGAAGAAATATACCCAGCGCGACCGTATTGCCCGCGAGCGGCTGGCTTACCTGGAACATCCCGAGCCGCATTTCCTGACCTACGGGCCGAAGACACGGCGCGAATTCCTCAATCTACCGGGCGCTGGGCAACCTTGAGCCACCCTTGAACCACCGGTTTCGGCTAGTGCGACGACACCCATCTCAGAGCCAATATATTGCCTGCCTGGAGCTCGACCGAAGTTCCGAATTTTTTGCCTTCCCTGTTCAGGATATCCCTTAACCACAGGGCATCATTCTCAACCGCATGGTTTAACCTGAAGCGCTTGACCTGCATGGGCGTCATGAATAAGCTGACCAGCTTGCCGGTCGAGGGATCCGCGCGTACGAAATACATCAGGGCCAGATCGCTCCGATAAGCTTCGTGCCCGGAAATGCCTTCATAATCGTTCAGGAAGTCGCCGCAGCCGTAAAGAATCAGTTTTCCTTTATAAACCTCGATCCCTTTCACATGGTGAGAGGAGTGGCCATGGACGATGTCAACATCCGCGTCATCGATTAGCTGATGAGCAAATTCCTGTTGACCGCGCAGGATCTGATAACCCCAATTACCGCCCCAATGAATCGACGCGATCACGATATCGCCCGCCAATCTCGCTTTTCCGATATTGTCGTGAATGCCTTGAACCGTTGCAGCGGAACAGTCGGGCAACATGTTCACTCCCGGCCTGCCCGGCGCAGCAGCCCAGCTCCAGGGTATGCCGCTGGTTTCTGACCCAAATGAGAAGACCAGCACCCTCCCCTTTTCAGGAATGGTCATCACAGCGGGAGCCTGCGCCTCCTGAATATCGCGCCCGGCTCCCGCAATTTTGATATGCGCATCTTTTAACGTTTTCAGCGTTTCCGCAAGTCCCGAATATCCCCAGTCCAGAACATGATTGTTCGCTAGAGCGCAACAATCGATATTTGCCGCCGTGATACAGGGGATATTGTCGGGATTCATCCGATAATTGACCGCCTTGTTTTCCACGTCATTACTGCGGGTAACCGCGGCTTCCAGATTGATAATGCACACATCGGGCTTTCTTCGCTCCAGTTCGGAAAGTGCATCGCCCCAGATATAGGAAAAATCGACGGGCTTCGGAATCGGGCCGTTTGCCTCTTCGGCAATCTCCACATATCCTCTTGCGCTTTTCATGTAACTCTCAAAGAGGATGGGGTCACCGGGATGTGGCAATACCTGGTCGATACCCCTTCCCGTCATGACATCGCCACAGAGAAACAAGGTAATCGGGTGAAGGGACTCTGGATACTGGCGCCCGGTGCTTTGTTCACCATCCTTCGATGAGCTTCCGGCTTCGGCGGCGTTGTTGCCGGTATCGATTGTGATTGCCTGCGCGCACATTGGCCGAACTGCAATGGTGATTCCCGCAGCCAGCGCATAACCGATAAACTGGCGCCGCTCCAGTTGCCGGTTTACATGTCCGGAATTTTCGGGACTCTTCATCGCCGGATCGCGCCAATGCGTTTGATTGCGGTTGACCCTGTTGACTGCGATAGAAACACATCAACGAAGATCGGTGAATTCAATATAGCGCATAGGGTAATAATTGCAGTTATTGATGCGGAGAAGACGATACATTTATAGCGCCCAAGCCTGGTTAATCCGTATTAGTTCAGGCTCAGCCCGACGCATTGTGTGTCGCCGACTTGAAACCCAGACCTACCTATAGGTCTGGTATAGGTCCGGATTGGGCCAGCGTTGAACTCGACTTCAGCCGCCCCGGCACGTCGACCAGCAACCCCATGTTGAAAAGCTTCAATGGACACTTGGGACAGGAGCGCTTCAATGCGCAGTGGCTATTGTCTTTAGGAGATGCCAGGCGCAAAATTGATAAAGTGGCGACATCACCATACGGAGGCGCGTTCCACTCTGCATTACAAGGGCAGCGCTGGCGTAATTCGCCCGCTGGGTGAGGGAATCGCGGCTTATCCCACATACCTGTGAGTCGAATTTTCCACTTCTGTCCGGCCGTGGTTTCGGGGCCAGTCAGACGTGCCGCCAATATGCTGCTACCGGTACTAAAAATGGATCAAGACAATTACTATCTGACAGAAAAGGGATGATGCAGTGTTATTAATTTGCTGTCAGACTATTACGTTCTTACACATCGAGGGGATGCCATGCCATGGTAAATGAAGAACATGTTTCCGTATGCGAAGCTGAAACCGTGAAGATGCTGACGATCGAGCCCGGAGCCGATCTATCGACGCCGGAGATGCGACGCACAGCCATTGAGACGTTGGAAGGGGGAGGGGTCATCTACCTGCCCCGAAGCGGTTTCGAGCTTACCGAGCAAGAGCGAGAGCTGATCTCTGACACGGCGAAGATCCTGACCCGGGAGCCCGACGTTCAGGACGGCCGGCCCACGATCATCTTCGATCCGGCGCGCGGCCATATCAAGAAATATCATTATGCGCGCGTGCGCGGCAAGATGATGCGCGCCAAGGTCAGAGATACAGCGCGTCCTGATCTTGAGGCAGCCATGGCGCGCTACGGCAAGTGGACCGAGAGTGTGATCGGCCAATTGTTCCCCAGCTACCTGGGAACACTGGACCGCAAACGGGTCACCTATCGGCCTTTTCAACGCAGCAACATCCAGGCCCTGCACATCGACTCAAGCTACGGGTATCCCACCCAGGGGCGCGGCATGTTGCGCATTTTCTCCAACATCCATCCCACCACTCGACCGCGTATCTGGCAGCTCGGCGAACCGTTCGAGCCCTTCGTGCGTCGCTTCCTGCCTGCCGTGCGCCTCAAGGAGCCGGGTTTGATTTCTTCTATTCTGGCCCGCCTCGGCATCGTCGACGGAACCAAGACCAAATACGATCAGTACATTGCGGCGCTTCGCGCCCTCGGCATGGGTGACAAGGAATACCAGCAGACAGCACCGCATAAGTTCATGGAGTTCCCGCCCGGCTCGAGTTGGATCGCGATCACCGACCTGGTGCTGCACGGCGCGGTGTCGGGGCAGCACAGCTTCGATCAGACGTTCTACCTGCCGGTGGAGGCGATGAACGATCCGTCGCGTTAATCGCTTCGCATTCTGGAGAGGCTGACCGGCGAGGCCCTGGTTTAAGAGAGCGACAGCCGGCAGGACTCGTCAAGACGGTCCTGCCGGCCCGACGAGAGAAGATCCGGAGTTCCCAAGCCATCAAGATTACCTCGGCGGCTGCGTACTGCTCTGCTCCTCCTCGGGCAGACCGGGGGAAACAGTGGGAATCCTCAATTTAAGCCCTGGCTCTTTACTCAAGCACCAAATGCTTGCAATAGGACGCCGTACGTAAGTTATTAATATATATATAAATATATTGAAGCTATAATTTTGGATTGCCATGACGAAGATTGTAAGCGGCTGGGGCTTTGACAGGATCACGCGGGAATTGAGCGGTGCAATGTGGACGTTTTCCCGCTTGCCTGACGATAGCTCGGCAGCAACTTTTGTCCACCGATGCTTCCAGCACGAGATTTGGCACGATATCAGGCTCCGCGAACGTATCGTAATCTGTGTGGCGCTACCGTTTGTGCCATTGGTGATCGCGGTGCTGGCAACAGTCTTTACCGCGCTAAACGGGCAGGCAATAAAGAAGAGGACCGGGAAGGGGATAACTCGCCAAGCCCGCGAGCAGATCGGACTCGCGCTCCGGTGCGCGATTTTGCCTCCCTGGTACTATATTTTCGAACTGCATGACGATGATAAGCGACAGCACGCCTCCGAATACGTGAACCGCTTTGAGA
>JBDSOQ010000070.1:0-6016 GCA_039914755.1 Nitrosospira sp.
GCCGTACATTCGCCTGCTTTTCCCAGGCACGCACTTTGGCGGGCGTACCGTCGCTCGAGTTGTCGTCAACAACAATGATCTCGAAGTCCGCCGCCGGCAGGCCAAGCTCGCACAGGCGCGTCAGCAAAGAGTCGATGTTGTCGGCCTCGTTGAGCGTGGGAATCACTATGGAAACTTGCGCGACGCTGGTTATAGCTGTATCAGGCAACCCAGACGGCGTTGAGGAGACGGGACGCAAAGACGGGAAATCGGTTGTGTCAGACAAAATTGGTCAAGATGCACGTAACTGTTATTTTTCTACGAGGCGCGCGGCGTCTCTTGTTTCAATGAGGAAAACGATAGTTTCACCAAGATAGCTTCACGGCACGCGGAAGCGTAGCACAATTCATAGCGGCGCGCCTCGAGGGCGCTGATAACGCAGAATAGGCGGCTAAAAACCGCGGACGCGGCGTTTTCCTCAAAATTCTCCACCTCGGCTGGTTCTGCCGTAACGGAAACAAGATTTCGTGCATACACATCTTACGGTATGCTAGTATTAACGCGGTTTTATTTTTTTCAATCCACGCGAGGGACACTGATGAAAAATATACTGAAATCGTTACTGCTATTATCTGCAACGCTATTCTTTTCTTCTCAGGCTGCGGCGGAGGACAGCTATCTCAAAGGCGTAGGCATCAAGCTCGGGCATGGCGCCATGAACGCTGTAACAGGCGTGGTGGAAGTTCCGAGAAATATGCTGTATGAATCTAATGACAAAGGCATTGGCTATGGACTCACCACCGGGTTGTTCAAGGGTATTGGATATGGGGTGGGCCGTACCGCTGCTGGCTTTATAGATCTTGCCACGTTCTTCATTCCGAGCAAGTCGTTGATCATGCCTGCATATGTGTGGAAGAACTTCACTACAGAACCAACCCAGTTTCGATCAGAATGGAAGTGAAAGCACTATAATTTCGATGCGGACTTATTCCTCCATCGTTTTATAAAAAGGGAGCTTAAGCTCCCTTTTTATTTGCCCATCCAGAATCAATGCGGTTATCGAACGATAGTTCCATACCCGATTCGGTATCGCAAGAATAATAAACCTAAATCCGATAGTTGACCGCTCGTTTAATATATCAGTGTCATGATTAATGTCAATATTTCATATTATTTGACGCTCACCTTCCGGGTGAGGGCGCTACGGGGTGAATTGCACAGTTTTTGGGGCACATGGCTGCGTTGCAACTCCTTGGAATGGAACGGCGCCCCGAAGCGTCGCCCGAGGGACCCCGCGAAGCGGGGATCGGGCAGCGCAGGGGATGCCGCGATCGCGTTCCACACGCAAGGGGGCGCCCGCATCCCGCTTCGGGGTCGCACCTTCCTGCGGAAGGCACTGCTCCACCCTGCGCGGTCGCATTCCGCGTCGTTGCGTCTTGCCCTGCACCCCAAAAACCGTACACTTCTCCCCGTCCAACTACCGGATTTAGGTTGAATTTACCGTACCGAAGTTGTAAAGAAAAGCTTACCCGTGTAATACACGGCGGCAAGGTGGTTACCGCGGCGCGGATAGCAGCGGTACGGGATCTTGCAGCAGGACTTCCTGGAAGCTGGTTGGCGGAATCCGCGGCCGTCCGGAGCGCCTTAGCCGTTTTTTTTCCTTGTTTCAGCCCCCTCCATTCCCCGCTCCGTATCCATGTCGTTTGACGGTGGGTGAGCTGATAGCCTCGCCGGTTGTGTAACGAGCCCCGCCACCAGTATGCCTAATTCGTAGAGCAGATAAAGCGGCACCGCCAGCATGAATTGCGAAACCACGTCCGGGGGGGTGAATATGGCGCCGACGACGAATGCACCGACAAGAACATAGCGCCGTATCGCCTTTAGTTTCTCGACCGAGACAATGCCTGCACGGACGAGTATCACGACCAGTATCGGTACTTCGAAGGTGATGCCGAAGGCAATGAACATAGTCAGCACAAAATCGAGATACCTGCCGATATCGGTCATGACCGCCACGCCCTCTGGCGCGAATTGGGTGATAAATTCGAATACCAGGGGCAGAGCGGCAAAATAGGCAAACCCCATGCCGCATATGAACAGGACGCTGCTGGCGAAGACGAGCGGCAGTACAAGGCGTTTTTCGTGGGAATACAACCCAGGCGCGACAAACGCCCATATTTGATAGAGCGTATGCGGCAAGGTAACGATAAAAGCGGCCATCATGGCAACTTTCATCGGGACGAAAAAAGGCGTCACCACTTCGGTTGCAATCATCTGCCCCCCTTGGGGAAGCTTGTCCAGCAGAGGCTGTGCCAGCAATGAGTAGAGTTCCCGTGCGTAGTAGGCGCAGGGGATAAAACCAAGCAGGAGTCCGCCGAATGCCCGTATCAGCCTGGCACGAAGTTCCACAAGATGGGAGATGAATGTTTCGTCGGTACTCATTATCTTAAATCGGGCAGTTGGACGAGGTGGAGTGCGAAAAATCCTTTTCGATTGTAGCGCTTAGTTGACAAATGAACTGGAAAATAAGCGGTCAGCTACCGGATTCAGGATTATTGTGAATGGGAGCCATAAGAATTGAACCGGATAGATACCGATTCGTGTCAGCGAGTATATGTTATCCGGCGCTCAACTACTCGCGATGTACTTCGGTTCCGGCTGCTTCGCGGCTTGATTCCGATTTGATCGACGGCGTGGCGGGGATGACTGGAGTGGGGAGAAACGATGCTTCTGCATCTTCCCTCGCGGCCTCGGGAGAAGATGCAGAAGCGGTCGTGGAAGACTTTGGTTCTGTTTCCGTTTCTATCACGTCCTGGAACTGCGTCATTTCTTTTTGTATCGAGTCTTCGATGGAGCGAGCGGTTCCCTCCACGGAAGCTTTCCATTTTTTGAGTTCTTCCAGTTCCATTTCTCGCTGGATGTCATTCTTGACATCATTGGCGTAACGCTGCGCCCGGCCGAACAGATGCCCTAGCGTACGTGCTACTTGGGGAAGCCGCTCAGGACCGATGACGACCAGCCCCACGACTGCTATAACGAAAATTTCCGCGAAGCTGATATCGAACATTTTTTATGGGAATTACCGGTTAAGTGTAGCGAACGGCTATCGGATGGTATCTCCGCTATTCACGATTCGTTACACCCCATTAGCCGGATTTTCACTTTTGCTCGCCGGCCTCAGGATTTTGGCTGCGCCTTTTCCCTGGCATCCGCCTCGATGGTCCGGGCACCTGCCTGGTGAGGCATAGAGGACAGCGCCTCTTCATCAGCCGTTTTTACGCCTTCCTTGAAGCCTTTCACTGCCCCGCCCAGATCGCTGCCGATATTGCGGAGTTTCTTGGTACCAAATACCAGAACAACAATCAGCAGAACGATCAGCCAGTGCCAAATGCTGAATGATCCCATCATTTACTCCTTTATCTTGGGTGAGGAATCATAGGCGGCAAGCGTTCCCTGCCGCCTATGATATGAATATGCAGGTGATGAACTTCTTGTCCCCCGACGCGCCCGGTGTTGATAATGGTACGAAAGCCGTCCGTGCAGCCTTGCTCCCTCGCCAGCCTGGGTATCAGTACCATCATCTCGCCCAGCAAACTGCGGTGCTTATCTTCGATTTCGTCAAGCGAACCTATGTGTAGCTTGGGTATCAACATGAAATGTATCGGCGCCGCAGGGTGAATATCGTGAAAAGCAAAAACATCAGCGTCTTCGTAGATTTTTTTACTGGGAATTTCTCCCCGCACGATTTTACAGAAAACACAGCTGTCCATTTTTATCGCGCCTTCCGCGCTGCTTTTTCATCCACCCCCGAAACACCCTCTCTGCGCCGTAGCTCGTTCAGCACATCGTCAGGTCCCAGGTTGTGGTGGGCTAACAGCACCAGGCAGTGAAACCACAGGTCCGCGACCTCTCGTACTACATGCGATTTATCCTGCTCTTTCGACGCCAGCAAGACTTCCGTCGACTCTTCCGCAATTTTCTTCAGAATTTTGTCCTGCCCGTCATACAGCAACTTTGCGACATATGAAGCTGCAGGGTCGGCATTTTTCCGGACTTCAATAACTTCAGCCAACCGGTAAAGCATAGCTGAATCGGTCATTTTCTGTATATCTCTTCCGGGCTCTTGATTACCGGTGTTGCCACTGTCCATTGGCCGTTTTCCAGTTTATTGAAAAAACAATTATGTCTGCCGGTATGACACGCGATGCCGTCAACTTGTTCCACTGTCAGCAACAGAACGTCCTCGTCGCAATCCAGCCGGATTTCTTTTACTTTCTGAATGTGCCCGGATTCTTCGCCTTTATGCCAGAGTTTCCGGCGAGAGCGCGACCAATAATGTGCTTCGCCGGTTTGCACGGTGAGCTTCAATGCTTCACGATTCATCCAGGCGACCATCAGCACCGCTTTGCTGTCCGCTTCCTGCGTAACGACTTGCACGAGTCCGTCGTCGGACCAGTTTATCTTATTGAGCCAAATGTCGGACATGGGTATGCTTTAGGATCAGATTATTCGAAACGCTTTAAATATATATCTTCCATGGAGCGCCTGGACGCGAAGAGCTGATTTCGGGTTTGGCATTAATGGATGCCCGGAAGGTACGATAAAGGCCGGCTGATTCGACGGCGCACGCTGGGGATAATAGATAAACAGCGAGCGACTGCTTCTGCAAATCGGGTGAAATGGAGGATTTCAGAATCTGGTGTATCAGGTTTTCCTCACTCCATAAAGGAAGCGGAATGGCAATCATTCGCCTGTTCGCTACTCCTTATCTTTGAGGCATTCCATCCCTGACTCGCTGCAATCTCGCCACATCATGTGTCATGTGAATGGACTGGTTATTCTACTACTAAAGCCGTACTTCAATGCCATGTTCCGCCATATACCCTTTGGCCTGAAGTATAGAGTAATCGCCATAGTGAAAAATACTGGCCGCCAGCACCGCGTCGGCATGACCCTCTATGATTCCTTCCACCAGGTGATGCAAATTACCGACACCGCCACTCGCGATCACCGGCACATTCACGGCGTCGGATACAGCGCGAGTCAGTGCCAGATCAAACCCGTTGCGAGTACCATCCTTGTCCATGCTGGTGAGCAATATTTCGCCTGCACCCAGCGATTGTAGTTTTTTGGCCCATTCGACCGCATCCATGCCGGTCGCCTGACGTCCTCCGTGAGTGAATACCTCCCAACCATTCCCGACCTGCTTGGCATCTATCGCCACTACGATGCACTGAGAACCGTAACGATCTGCTGCATCCGCCACCAGTTGAGGATTTTGTACCGCCGAAGTATTGATACTTACTTTATCGGCACCGGCATTCAACAGCCTTCGCACATCCTCAACCTTGCGTACCCCGCCACCGACGGTTAACGGAATGAATACCTGGGCTGCAACTTCCTCAATGATACGAAGAATCAAGTCACGATTATCGGAACTGGCAGTGATGTCGAGGAAGGTCAGCTCATCCGCTCCCTGATCACCGTAACGGCGTGATATTTCGACAGGATCGCCCGCATCCCGAAGCCCGACAAAATTGATGCCTTTGACAACACGGCCATTTGTTACGTCAAGGCAGGGAATAATACGCTTGGCAAGACCCATACGATACCTTTATAAATCGCAAATTTGCGGGCATCCGCTTCCGGATAGATGCTCAGCCACTTCGTACCCTTAGTGGCTGAGCATCTATCCGGAAGCCAAATTTATCGCAGTTCCATTTTTTCGAAATGAAGACGGAGCTTTATCAGGAGAGAGATTTATCGCGAGATGTTTTTATACTTAACTCATCCGCCAATGCTTGTGCCAGTTTAAAATCCAGAGCGCCTTCATACAGAGCGCGTCCCGTAATGGCACCCATGATACCTTCCAGCTCCAGGTCGCAGAGCGCTTTCACATCGTCAAGATTACCGATGCCCCCGCTGGCAATGACGGGAACAGTGAGCGCCCTGGCCAGCTCCACCGTGGCCTGCACATTGACGCCGCTCAACATGCCGTCACGCCCGATATCCGTATAAATGATCGCTTCGACCCCGT
>JBDSOQ010000039.1:0-2300 GCA_039914755.1 Nitrosospira sp.
TGGGCAGCGCAGTTTCCGCCATCGTTTGGCTTACCGCCATGATCTACTGGGTATCCGGCTTTTTCAACCGCCTTGAAGGATTGCAAACCCTGATCGCGCCGGTGGCTGCGGTGGCGGTACTGCTCCCGCTGGTTTTTCCTTCCCTGCGCCCTTTGGCCAATACTGAACTACCCGCTTTCAAGGCGCACATTTCCATCGCAATGCTGGCATACAGCCTTCTTACCATTGCCGCGCTCCATGCGTTGTTGATGGCAGTGGTGGAGCGTCGCCTGCACCAACCGGCAATGCCTTCGGTGCTGACGAATCTACCCCCGCTTCTTACGATGGAAACGTTGCTGTTCCGCGTCATCTGGGTAGGATTCATACTGCTCACGCTGACCCTCATCAGCGGTGTCGTATTTTCAGAGGAGATATTCAGCCAGCCAGTCAAATTCACCCACAAGAATCTGTTTGGTTTCATTTCCTGGGGGGTGTTCGCAGCCCTGCTGGCGGGCAGGCAGTTTTATGGCTGGCGCGGGCGCATTGCAATTCGCTGGACGCTGGCGGGATTCATTATTCTGCTGCTGGCCTATCTCGGCAGCAAATTTGTACTGGAAGTGATATTGCGGCGCTAACAGTACCTGTACGCCCGAAAATGGATGTCACTGGCCATAAAGTGCCGATTTAGAAGTTGCAAAAGCCGCCAGAAGTTATGGCTGGTTGCTTTCTTCCGCATCTGAATTTTATCAACTTGCATAAAGGCGTTTCTCTTGGAAGACATGCCGTTGTATGTGCTACTGATAGCACTGGCTGTTCTATTGATTTTATCTGCATTTTTTTCCCTTTCCGAAACCAGCATGATGGCGATCAACCGTTACCGGTTGAAGCATCTCGCGAAACAGGGACATCGGGGCGCGCGTCTGACCACCCAGCTACTATTGAATACCGACAGGTTGCTGGGGGTAATCCTGCTTGGCAACAACCTGTTGAATGCCGCTGCTGCGACTGTGGTGGCCGTGATTGTTTCCGCTTCCTTTGGTCAGAGCGATCTGGCCCTGCTTCTGGGAACGGTAGGCGTCACTTTTGCCATCCTGATATTCAGCGAGATTACACCCAAGGTCATCGCGGCTGCTCACCCGGAGCGTATCGCGCTGGCTTCGAGCTACGTGCTGACGCCGTTGCTGAAGCTGTTTTATCCGGTGGTCTGGTTCGTCAATCTGTTCGTGCAGACGTTGCTGACTATCCTGCGCATAAAACCCAGGACAGATAACGCGACACAGAAACTCAGCCTGGAAGAGCTCAAAACGCTGGTGCTGGAAGCGGGACACTTCATTCGGAAGAAGCACCAGAGCGTGTTACTTAACCTGTTCGACCTTGAAACCGTAACCGTGGACGATGTCATGGTGCCTCGCGGCCAGATCGAGGCGATAGACCTCGATGCGGACGATGAGACCATTCACGATCAGCTACTCACCTGTTATCACACCCGTTTGCCGGTATACCGGGGCACGCTGGACAACGTTGCCGGTATCATTCACGTGCGCAAGGTGCTGAATCAGATGAGAAGTGACGAAATCTCCGCCGCAACACTCGAAAAAATCATGCGTGAGCCTTACTTCATCCCATCCGGCACACCCCTGTTTTCGCAACTGCAGCTATTCCAGGAAAACCGGGAGCGGGTCGGCCTCATCGTGGACGAGTACGGCGAATGGATGGGGTTGGTGACGTTGGAAGACATCATCGAAGAAATCATTGGCGAATTTACTACGCACTCGCCTTCGCAGGTAGGTGCATTCCTGAAACAGGAAGATGGCAGTGTAATAGTGGAAGGAAGCAGCCTGCTGCGTGATCTCAACCGCAAGCTTGGGCTCACACTTCCGCTGGGAGGGCCGAAAACACTTAACGGCCTCATCCTGGAACACTTCCAGGATATTCCCGAAGCAGGTACCAGCCTTAAAATAGCCGGTTATCCGATGGAAATCATCCAGACTCAGGATCGCGTGGTCAAAGTAGTGCGGATATTTCTCACTGTAACGCCAATTGAGCGGGAATCGCCAGATCTTTATACAGGATAGTATTCTGTTGCCTGAATGGCATTTCTATCTCTGTTGCAAAACGCTGCCGCTTTTTTCGTCGTATCTATTTAGACCTATTTTAGCTCATGTCCTTGATCATCGGCTTAACCGGCGGCATCGGCAGCGGTAAAACCAGCGCTGCGAAATTCTTTGCCGCCTTGGGCGTTGATGTGGTCGATACCGATGCGATTGCGCGTGAGCTTACCCAGCCGCGGGGTGCGGCAATTGCTGATATTCGGCACGCCT
>JBDSOQ010000036.1:0-10741 GCA_039914755.1 Nitrosospira sp.
GAATATTTTGTGTTTTACAACACGCAAAGAACGCACCAGTCGTTGAATTACGTTACGCCGGACGAGGTCTACCGGACAGCGAGGGGCGGCGGAGCAAGGATTGTGGATAAATTCGGCAAAACAGAAAAGACGCTCCCAGACACAAAAAAAGAAGCAGAAAACCGGGGCAGCGTCGTGCCGCTGCATGTGAAAGGTTGCCCTCTTAAACTCCGTGCATTATTGTCTTGACGGAGGGGTCCGCTTTACAATCGAATCTCCTTATTGGCAGGACATAAAATGCCTCGATGCAAAAATTGCTTGATCCCGGACATTGTGCCGGGAGTCATCCTTCAAGTAAACGGTATTTGTAACCTCTGCCGTCAAGAAGCCGAACAACCGATAGCTGTTGCTGCCGAAGAGGAGGCCCGCCAAGCATATGAGGCCGATCTGGAGCATGCGCTCAAGGAGTGCCGGGGAAAAGCCGAGTATGATTGCGTAGTACCATTAAGCGGCGGCAAGGATAGCATATATCTGCTTTACCGGCTCAAACGGGATTATGGTCTGAATGTGCTGGCATTCACGGTTGATGCAAATATTCCGCGCATTGCCTGGGATAATATACGCCGCGCTCTGGCAAAACTCGATATTGACCACGTAACATATCGTCCTTCCCATGCTTTTTACGAGAAACTGTTTCGGTATTTGCTGCGGAACCAAGAAGAACGGGGGGCGGTTTATACCGTATCCTACGTATACGCACCACTTTTTGAAGGAGACGCAATCAAACTGGCGCTGGAAAAAGGCATCCCGTTGGTGCTTGCCGGATACTCTCCGGGCCAGCCTGAACCTGGACGAATGCTGTACGAGTTTTCCAGAACATTGATTGGTGAAACGGACTGGACGCCACCAGAACTCAAACGCAGCGGTGAATTTTCAGATACGGAGCTGAGCCGTTTTTTTAATCCGAAACGCTTTCCAGTGGGTACGCAATTCCCGAGATATTTAGCACCATTCCATGCCTGGACTTACAATCAGGAGGAAATCATGCGAAGTGTGGTTGATTTTGGTCTTGTCGCCACAAGCAAACATGCTAATCCCATTCATAGTAACTATCCGATCAACTGGTTGCTGATGTACTCTGATTTAAAAGTTTTTGGCTACAACCCTTACCTACCTGAATTTTCAGCACTGATTCGCCGTGGTAAGGCAAGCCGTAACTATTGGCGTGTGATGATGCCTGTGCTGGACTTCATAATCACGAATCGCCTGGGGCCGGCGCGTGAGGTGACGCGTAGTCTGCGCGAGTTGGCGCTACGCTTCGAGGAGTTGCGTATCACGAAGCCTCGCGGGGCTTACGATCCGATTCTCCCATGAATGTCGCGATTGGAGTATTAGGTATGAAACGGACATGATCATGGAAAGCCGATTAGGAAGCGATGTCTGGACATTACCCGCGATATTGCAGCGGCGCTCTCAACTAAGCAACGCAGCCCCGGCTCAATGGGAGCTGACGGCCAAGAAAACCTGGAAGGCAACCAGCTGGTTGGAGTATCGCGACGCTGCGCTCCGCGTTGCGGTTAATCTACGCCAGCTGGGATTTTCTCCAGGCGACCGGGTAGGAATTATGGCACCTAGTTCTCGATACTGGGATATCTTGCAGATGGGTGTTCTAACGGCGCGTGGCGTTATCGTAGGCCTGGATCCGCATGACCGTGAAGACAATCTAAATGCAATGGTGCAGTGTTGCGATCTGGCTGGTTTGATACTCCACGATCCGGCTTGGCTTTCCCGGTTCGGGAAAGACGTCCGCAGCCGATTGCGTTTTGTGGTGAGCCTTCAGCCGACTCAAGAGCAAGGCGTGGTTTTGCTGGACCACCTCCTTTATGGCGGTGGTTGCCACACGGAATCAGGATTGCCAGCCGCGCAGCCGGACGATCCGGCTACGATCATTTTCACCTCTGGAACTACCGGTGCGCCTAAAGGTATTCAATATACACACCGGCAAATATGTCTGGGGGTGCAATCGATCATGGAGGTATTTCCGGACATCAGTGCGGATAGTCGCCTAGTCTGCTGGTTGCCATTGTCCAACCTATTTCAGCGCATTATAAATATATGCGCCATTGGTTGGGGAGCGCAGACATATTATTTGGAAGATCCGCGGCTTATCATGCGCCATATCCGCCACATCGAGCCGTATCTTTTTATTGGAGTGCCCCGTTTTTACGAGAAGCTGTATGCTGACGTGATGAAGAAGATTGACCAGGCGCCGGCGTGGCATCAGCGGTTAACTGCTCTGGCGTTAAGCACGGGGGAGCGCCACGCGAATGTATTACGGTCAGGCGGCGTGCCGGGGCTGATGGATAGCGCCCGGTACAGGTTGGCCGATTGGCTTGTGCTACGCCGTTTACGCGGCGTAATGGGGACGCGGTTGCGGTATATGGTGAGTGGCTCGGCACCATTTCCGGGCTGGCTGCTTGAACGGCTGCAGGCAATGGGACTGTTGGTGCTCGAGTCGTATGGTTTAAGCGAGAACGTCATACCGGTGGCGACTAATCGACCCGAAGCTTATCGGTTTGGGACAGTTGGCCGCGTTATGCGGGGAAACGAGTTGCGCCTTGCGGAGGATGGTGAGCTATGGGTTCGCGGCCCGGGAGTATTCGGCGGTTATTATGGCCAAGAGGGTGAAAAAGGGCTATTCGATACCAACGGCTATTTGGCGACTGGCGATTATGCGTCGATTGACACCGATGGTTTTATTACCCTGACCGGGCGCAAATCAGAAATCTTCAAGACGTCTACCGGACGACGCATTGCGCCAGCTGGTATCGAGAGCCTCCTGCTTCAGATCTCGTATATTGAGCAGGCGGCGGTTTTCGGCGCGGAACGGCCGTTCCTGATTGCGGTACTGACCGTGAACAAGGAGATTTCGCGGGGAGGAGAGATGACGCAACCCGGCTGGAAAGCGCTGTGTGATTGCGTCCGACGAGATGTTACGTCAAGCCTGGCATCCCTGGCGGCATACCAGCGTCCGGCGGGGGTGGTGATCACCACCCAGCCATTCAGCATCGAACGTGGAGAACTTACACCCAACCTGAAGCTGCGGCGTGCAAGCATAGAAGCAGCATACCACGGATTTGTCGAAGAACTTTACAGTTTGCTGATGGCAACCGATGGCGCAGCTGTACAAATGGAACGCGATGAAGGGCAGGTTATTTTATGCAGTCTGTAAAAACTTATTTTATAACTGGTGCGACTGGAGCGATCGGTACCGCGCTGGTTCCCATCTTGCTTGAGGATAAGAATGCACGGATCAAATTATTGATGCGTGCAAAATCCACGACGGAGTTGAACGCGCGCCTGGAGACGCTTTACCAGTTCTGGAAGATAGGATTGGAAGATAGTAATTTCCGGGAACGGATACAAGCTATACGTGGCGATGTGGCATCGCCGCACTTTGAATTGGACGAGCTGACCTATCGTGGTTTGTGTGCAGACTGCACCCATATAATCCACTCAGCGGGTAACGTCCGCATGAATCTCCCGCTGGAGCAAGCAAGACGTTCAGCAGTCGGCTCTGCTCAAAATGTGGTCGAATTCTCGCGAGATTGCACGCGTCTTGAGAAAATCGAGTTCGTCAGCACAGTCGGCGTCGGGGGGCATCTGGCGCTCGTGCCGGAGACCTGGCTTAGCAAGCCGCGTGCCTTTCATAATACTTATGAGCAGTCAAAGGCTGAGGCAGAGGACTATATCCGCTCAGAAGTTGAGCAGGGTTTACCCCTGACGGTACATAGGCCAAGCATGGTGGTGGGAGATTCACGAACTGGAAAGATTATTCATTTTCAGATTTTCTATTATTTATGTGAATTTCTGTCAGGTCGACGGACATGGGGAATACTTCCGCAACTCGGTGGCGTGCAGCTCGACATTATTCCGGTGAATGTGGTTGCCGGTGCCATAGCCTGGTCAAGTCGCCGGATTGATACTGCCGGGCAGATTCTGCATTTATGCTCAGGGCCGGAAAAATCGGTAAAGTTATTGAAATTGCGTGAGCTAGTGAGGATCGCTTTTGTTCGTTCACGATTGGATGTTCCAGCAGCAATTTTTGATGTGCCACCTCGATTGTTCAGCGCTCTTTTAAGTATGTCCGCTCGGCTGAGTGGGGTGAAAATGAAGCGGCAAATCCTTGCGTTGCCCATATTTCTGGACTATCTGGCTACCAGACAGACCTTTCAGAACGTTCGCACGCAAAAGCTACTTGAGGTGGCGACAATAAATATTCCCGATCCGCAAGTTTATGTGGAGCAAGTGCTCGACTGTTACCTGGATCGCAAATATGGAAGTTGAAGCCCAACTGCCGGGATCAAACCTGGAGAAATCTGCAATGTGCGCGTTTCAGCATTCACAAACACAGGTATGTCAGCGATTTACATGGGTGAACGCAGCCATTCCAACGGGCTTCACTAATGACGTCGATACAGAACGATTCAGTCCAAAAGCAAATATGTTACGGCTCCAGCTGGAGCGCGACCGTTAGCAGATGAAGGCTAAGACGCGAGTGCTATTTTTCGCCGAGCCAGCCTCGCTCGCCCATGTGACGAGACCCGTGGTGCTCGCGAATACGCTTGACCCCATCCGATATGAGGTTTGCATCGCGACGGGTCCGGATTTCAGGTCTATCGTTGCCGATGCAGGATTCGCTGTCCGCGATCTTTGGTCCATAGGAAGCCATGCATTTCTGGCGGCAGTCTCAATAGGTCGAGTTGTCTTTAGCTACGAAGTGCTCAAGCGTTATGTTCTGGAGGATCTACGTCATATAGAGGCCTTCAGGCCGGATATTCTTGTGGGGGATTTCCGCTTATCGCTGGCTGTGAGCGCGAGGTTATCGAAGACACCTTACATTGGAATATCGAATGCTTATTGGAGTCCATTCGTACCCGTCCATTACGAAATTCCGGTGAATCCTACTACCCGGTTATTTGGGCCCGCTGCTGCAAACCACGTATTCCGTTTATTGCGGCCATTGATTTTCGCGCAGCATAGCCTTCCCATGCATCGGCTATTCCGCAGATACGGCATGGCATCGCTTGGCTTCGATTTGAGACGTGTCTTTACTGAAGCGGATGTTTCGGTTTTCGCGGATGTTCCCGAGATGATTCCTACCAAAGACTGCGGCATTCCTCATCGGTATGCTTACATTGGGCCGGTTGTCTGGTCGCCAAAAGTCAAAATCCCTTCTGGATTATTCAATGAATCGGATCCCCGGCCCCTTGTCTATGTGACCATGGGAAGTTCGGGCGACTCTCGCCTGCTGGATAAGATCATAAGAGCCATGGTCACGCTCGATTGCAGGGTCGCCGTGGCGGTTTTTGGGGGCATGATTCATACAACATTTCCGGATCATGTGGTCATAGCCGATCTGTTGCCTGGCAACGAGGTGGCTGCAAGGGCACAGCTGGTCATTTGCAATGGAGGGAGTCCCAGTACGCATCAAGCCCTGCAGCAGGGTGTCCCCGTCCTGGGAATTGCGGCGAATCTGGATCAATTATTGAATATGAGTTTCCTTGTGGGAGCGAATGCCGGACTGATGGTGCGGGCTGATCAGGTTTCCCATGATCGTATCCGGAAAGCGGCGCAGCGTATTCTCAAGGAACCCGAGTTTGCAGAGAATGCCCGGCGGATTGCTGGCTGGTTCAGAAACTGTACACCCAGCGAGAGGTTCCCTGCGGTGATTGAGACGACTCTACAAGATTATCGATAAGCGCGGAACGTAGTATCCGCTGGAATAAGCTTTCCGGGATTAATCTTGGGACCTCCAGATGACTGCTGATAATCAGCGAGGGTCGCAAAAATTAAAGGCCTGCCAGGCGGCAGGCCTTGTCAAAAAAAATCATCAATCAGCTTGATTTATAGCGTTTGCGGGCAGCGAATAGTCCCATCATGCTAATACCTATGAGTGCGAGTGATCCAGGTTCCGGTATTGCTGCGACGGTAAAATTTTGATTCCCGTCTGCCTGGAACTGAATATTAGAACCCGGAAGGGCGCCGAACGGTGAGGCAGTTGCAGCTGTCCAGTTGGTAGTTGAGCTTCCAAACTGTAACGTTGCTATATCAAATTGATTGGTCTGATCTGGTGTGATGTAGGTCGAATTTGTAGTAAGGACTTGTCCCGAAAACGAAAATATTCCTGTTCCCGTGGTCGGGTCAAATGTGCCGCCGCCTCCAGGTGAAACATTGCCGGATAGCAATAGCGCTCCGTCTGTGAAACCGGTACCCGTTACCTGATTTGCCACCGTATTACCTCCGGCTAAACCGAAGGAGTCATAATAAATATTGAAGGTTCCGCCGGTTGGGGTGAAGGTGGCTGCGCCAGCACAAGGGCCCCCACAGCCGGAAATCACCTCGTTTATCTGGGCAGTAATGGTATATTCGTACTGACCCACTGCGAAACTGGTGCCTGGGGCACTGCTTAGCAGGTTGGGGGTTGCAAAGATGCCACCGCCTGTCTTGTTTATGGCCACGGCGTCGGCAAAGTAATACGTAGTGACGGTATCACCGTCCTTATAGGAAGGGCCCGGGGTGGAGATTGCCGTGCCATTTTGCGAGTAGTCAAAGCCTCCGAAAGGACTTGCCGCAGTAAGATCGAGATTGGTAATCAAGCTGGCCGATGCTGAGGCGGATATGCTAGCTGCGGTCAGGGCGAGTAAGGAATAAAGGACTTTTTTATTCATGCTTTGCTCCTAAAAGTAAATTCGTACATTGAGTTGCAAGTTGAAAATCGGACGTCCCGGTTGAACAGAAGGTAGGTTGTGCTTCATCTTTCATCATTCCCTTTCTGGTTAATAAAGCGATATTTCTGATACAGCTTGATCATCTCTCACCCACGACACAAAAAACACCACCTCTGCCCAAAAATATCGCTCAATACTTGTTAATCCCGATGTCTTCAATAAGTTGCTTGATTGATCGTTAGAATTATCTTATGAACCAGTACTTTGGTACTAGTAACAAACTACAAGCATAAAACATACCATATCTATAAATCATTATTATAAACAGCTTGTTATGAAATTTTTTGTTTGAAATCTCCTCTTTTCCATCTAATAATGTAAGATATATCGACAGATTATTGATATAAATATGGCTCTTTATGCTTATTCTCTTCAAGAAACAGGAAGAGCCAACCTTTCAGCCAGGCATTTGCAACCCGGTAGAGCCGATTAGAGGATAATCTTCCGGTTACACTTGGAAATCTGACGGTTCAGTTTCGTCGAATGTAAAAAGGTTGGTAGGGCGAGGATCTAAAAAAGAAGGGGCGACATGCTGATGGAGGATCAACCTTCGGACGGTGACATGCCGCCAACCGGGCAAAAGATCCAGCCAAAGCCTCTCGTGGGGAATTCTAGCGTTGTCAATGAATGAGCAACCGATAATGGGTACTGAATCAGTGCTGTGCGAAATCTGTGGATCTGGCGATGGCATCGAGACAAGTCGCGACATAACCAAAGTAAAACCCAATGTTCGCCAATTTCAAAATGAGGAATTTACGGTTTGGCGATGCGCGAACTGTGGATCGCTGCACAGTCTCGAAGATATCGACTATGCCCACTATTATAAAGACTACGCTGTGCACCGACAAAAGATGGATTTCTATTCTCGCAAGCTATTCTCGTCGAGAATGCGTCAGCTTATACGAGGTGGACTCCTGCCACGCCACAGCATATTGGATTTTGGCTGTGGGAATGGCAATTTTGTTCGCTTTCTCCGGGAAAAAGGATACGCCGGAACCGAAGGTTACGATCCATTCTCCCATGAGTTTGGGGATTCGTCAGTCATAACACAGCAATTTGATGTCGTGATTTGCCAGGATGTCATTGAACATGCTCCAAATCCCGGCGATTTGCTGGACGAAATTGCTTCTCTGGTGCGCCGTCCTGGGGGAATACTCGCGATCGGTACACCGAACGCGGAATACATACAATTGAAAAACCCTCTGGACGCAGTGGGTCAGCTTCACCAACCATTTCATCGCCACATTCTCACCAGCGAGCAGCTAGTTAGGATGCTTGAACATCGAAAGTTTCATATTGGCCGGATTGAACCAAGAAGTTACGTCGAAACCAAATTTCCGTTTGTAAACTCTCCCTTCTTCTTTAACTATATGGCTTCTATCGACGGAACACTAGACTGCTGCTTCGACCCAATCGACCTCGGCATGATTTTTCGGTCTCCAAAATTACTCTTCTATGGGTTTTTCGGCTATTTTCTGAATCCAAAGAAGGACATGTCCGTCATAGCAATCGCCAACTAATAGAACGTCGGGAATGTGTGGTGATATTTGCGCTCGGCGTGAGAAGGGCGCGTTTACTGGCAGGCTCTACCGTTCGGTTATACTTGGCACAGACGCGAGAAATATTTGCGGACAAGGTCCTTCGCGTCCGAGAATAAAACGCTCCGCATCGGCGTGGTCTGAATTGACGAGGTCGCTGGTGCATCAGGATCGGATGGCTCCAGTCTCAAACGTCCACCACCCTCGTGAACAAACTCCAAAGACAATACATGATCATCGAATGAAAGCGACTTCGTATCTTCAGGAAGTAATATCGCTCGACCCGAGTTAAGGAAATTGTTGGATTACATTTCGTAAAGGCGACACCGTCACTGTGACAAAACTGGATCGATTAGCACGATCAACCAAAGATTTATTGAGTATTGCTGAAGAAATAAAAAAGAAGGGCGCAGACTTGGAAGTTCTGAATATCAATTTGGATACAAAATCCCCGACCGGACAATTGATGCTCACCATGCTGGCCGCTATCGCTGAATTTGAAAAGGGAATTATGTTGGAACGTCAACGGGAAGGTATTGATATCGCAAAAGAGGGTGGCAAGTACAAAGGACGTAAGCCGATTGAAGAAACGAAGTTGCAGCAAGTGCAGACCCTCGTCCAGAGTGGCATAAGTGTTAGCAAAGCAGTCTCTGAAGTGGGTATCGGCAGGCGCAGCACTTATTACAAAGCTATTGAAGAAGGCCGGATTTAGCTTCTATTTTCCTTAGCGCCGTTTTTTCTCCTGGCCCGCTGGCGGTTACGCGTGCGGGAATATCCTGTAATGGCATTTTTTGCTATTTCATGCCATTTATGGCACTGTAGGCACACAAGAAAGGAGGTGTCCCATGCAAAGCATGAATATTTCTCTGCCTGAACCGTTAAAGCAGTTTGTGGATGGGCAGATCGCCCAAGGCCGCTACAGCAGTGTAAGCGAATATGTGCGCGAACTGATCCGTGCCGATGAGAAACGTAAAGCCGAGGAACAGCTCGAAACGCTCCTGCTCGAAGGTCTGCAAGGAGAGGAAGCTGCATTCACACGTAAGGACTGGCAAGCCATCCGCCCGGAAGCCTTGGCCCAGGTGAAAAAGGCGCGAAAAAGCCGCACTTGATGGGGCAGGTTTGTCGACGCCCTGCTGCCCGGCATGACTTGATCGCGCATTACCGCTACCTAGTAAAACGCTGGCGAAGCTATTGCCGACCGGTTTCTGAGCCAGGCCGAAGCCAGCTTCGACGACCTGCTCAAGCAACCCAAGATGGGCGCGCCCCTGACATTGCGCCGCTCAGAACTCGACGGTCTGCGCAAATGGCGCGTCAACGACTTCGACAACGTCCTGATCTTCTACCTGCCGTGCCCTGACGGGGTGTTAATCGTGCGTGTCCTGCATGCGGCACGCGACTGGTGGAGTTTGTTGGGGATCGAGGCATAACCCTGGGGTAGGGGATTATGAGTTCAAGGCGACGCATGTTAGAAGACGAAGGAAAAAACCCCCAGGAAATAACGGTTAATCCTACCGTGCGTTATTGCACTGAAAACAAAGAAACCCCGACAGTGATTGTACCGGATGAGGCGGCAGCTAGTGTAGTGTTGCACGCTAATTGAAACATATGAAACCCAGTATCCACGCGGTTTACAGCCTGATTATAAGTTCCATCAAGGGCGCTCCACTACACTAGATGATGACGCCTCGTTCAAACTCTTCCTCTAAAATTTTTCATGAGTTCGCCCGGATGATAAAAACATAGGCGGAAAAAATACGGATTATTTTGTTTACGTCTTGACCAGCTTCTTGAGAATATCTGTCAGGACGACTGGCAAGAATTGGGGGTGTTGCAGCACGGCGTAGTGCCCAGGACCAAATATACCGGCAAGATATTGAGGCGCATGACGATCAACAGTGAGACAAAATGGATGCACTGACTGCAGCGTCGCTTCAGCCACGGCTCGCCTCATGTCTTCCACACCATAGGGGCCTTCGTATAGATCGACATCGTTCGGTTTGCCATCGGATAATAAAATAAGTAAACGATGCAAGGCAGGGCGAGCGGCGAGCAAGCTCGTTGTATGCCGAATAGCTGCGCCCGCGCGCGTATAACGTTGAGGTTCCAGTCCGGCAATGCGGCGGTGTATGAGATTATTATCGCTTTCGTCAAAATCCTTTACAGGCCACAATGTCACGTTTTGCGCACTTTCGCCAGAAAACGCCAGGATGCAAAATGGATCGCTCAAGGCCATCAGCGCATAGTTGACCAGCAGCAGTGCTTCCTTTTCGACATCGATGATGCGCAAATCACCAGAAACCCAGCCATCTGTCGAGCCACTTATATCGATCAGCAATGCGATGGCGATATCACGTCGCGCAGGCCTCACCGATTGGTATAGGCGATCTTCCAGCGGCAACCCCATGTGTTGCTCGGCAAAGGCGTTCACGTAAG
>JBDSOQ010000040.1:0-3785 GCA_039914755.1 Nitrosospira sp.
CCAGCGTACTGTGAGGAGAACCCAGCGCACCGATACTCTGCGCTCCATATTTTTCTTTTGCGGCTTTCAACCCATTGGCCGCGAATTCAAGCGCGGTTTGCCAGTCGCATTCCTGCCAATGGTCGCCGCGCCTTATCATCGGCTTGCGTAGACGCTCTTCCGAGTTTAATCCCTCATAGGAGAAACGATCTTTATCCGATAGCCAACACTCGTTGATTGCCTCATTTTCGCGCGGCAGTACCCGCATCACGCGGTTCTGTTTCACCTGGACCACGAGATTGGAACCAAGACTACAGTGCGGACTTATGGATTTCCTGCGAGATAACTCCCACGTGCGTGCTGAATAGCGGAACGGCTTACTGACGAGCGCTCCTACCGGGCAAAGATCGATCATGTTGCCCGACAGCTCCGAGTCCACCGTGCTTCCCACAAACGACAGGATTTCGGCGTGTTCGCCGCGGCCCGCCATGCCCAGCTCCATGATGCCTGCAATTTCCTGGCCGAAGCGCACGCAGCGGGTGCAATGGATACATCGGGTCATATCGGTGGAAATCAGCGGACCCAGATTTTTATTCGCTACTACCCGCTTGGCCTCCGTGTAGCGTGACGAACTCGCACCATAGCCCACCGCCAGGTCTTGCAATTGGCATTCACCGCCCTGATCGCAAATGGGGCAATCCAGCGGATGATTGATGAGCAGGAACTCCATCACGCCTTTTTGCGCTGTTACCGCCTGTCCGGAGTGGGTTGAAACCTTCATGCCTTCCATCGCGGGGGTCGCGCAGGCGGGCAAGGGTTTGGGCGCTTTCTCCACTTGCACCAGGCACATGCGGCAATTGGCGGCAATGGAAAGCTTCTTGTGATAGCAGAAATGAGGAATGTATATACCCAGCTGATTGGCGCCGTCCATGACGGTACCATTCTTGGGCACAGACACCGGTTTACCGTCGATTTCGAAATTGATCATGGGATAAATACTCTCGGCTTAACGAATCGGCTTGGCGAGTAAACGCAGACAGGACAAAAGCTCATCGGCCTCATCCATGCCATTCGCAAGCCGGGCTATACCAGACATTTCTTGTGCTCGATATGGTAGGCAAACTCGTCGCGAAAATGCTGAATCATGGCTCGCACCGGCATGGCGGCGGCATCACCCAATGCGCAAATCGTGCGCCCCTGGATATTATCGGCAACATTATTGAGCAGATCGAGATCCTCCATCCGCCCCTTGCCGGTTTCGATACGATGCACAACACGATAGAGCCAGCCGGTGCCTTCCCGGCAAGGCGTGCATTGACCGCAGGATTCCTCAAAATAGAAGTATGACAGACGCTCCAGCGCCTTCACCATGCAGGTCGTGTCATCCATGATGATGACCGCACCCGAGCCCAGCATGGATCCTGCCTTGGCAATGGAGTCATAATCCATGTCCGTCTGCATCATGATATCGCCCGGCAACACCGGCATGGACGAGCCACCGGGAATACAACCCTTCAGCTTCCGCCCGCCCCGCATGCCGCCCGCCATCTCCAGCAATGTTGCGAATGGCGTACCCATAGGCACCTCGTAATTGCCCGGCTTGTTGACATGACCGGAAACGGAGAAAATCTTGGTGCCGCCGTTGTTGGGTTTGCCCAGCTGTAAAAACTTTTCGCCCCCGTTGCGAATGATCCAGGGCACCGAGGCAAATGTCTCGGTGTTGTTGATGGTGGTGGGCTTGCCATAGAGACCGAAGCTTGCGGGAAATGGCGGCTTGAAGCGCGGTTGGCCTTTCTTGCCCTCCAAAGACTCCAGCAGCGCCGTTTCCTCGCCGCAGATATAGGCACCGTAACCATGGTGGTTGTATAGCTGGAAACTGAAATCGGAACCGAGAATATTATTCCCCAGCAATCCTGCCTCCCGCGCTTCATCCACCGCCTCTTCCATGCGCTCGTAGGTGTCCCATATTTCGCCATGGATATAGTTGTAACCGGTCTTGATGCCCATCGCATAGGCGCCGATCATCATGCCTTCGATCAGGATGTGCGGGTTGTGACGCATGATGTCGCGATCCTTGAAGGTGCCCGGTTCACCTTCATCCGAATTGCACACCAGGTACTTGTCGCCCTCGTACTGCTTGGGCATGAAGCTCCATTTCAGTCCGGTCGGAAAACCCGCGCCGCCGCGACCGCGCAAGGCCGATTTCTTGACTTCCTCAATGACTTTTTCAGGCGGTATCTTTTCGTTCAGAATTTTTCTCAGCGCGGCATAACCCTCGCGCTGCTCATAGCTCCGGAGCCGCCAGTTGTCAGGATCGGATGGATGCACCCCGGCCAGCAGTATCTGCGTAGTCTGGGTCATTTGCTCAACTCCTCCAGCAATTGATCGATCATATCGTCGGACATGAAACTGCACATGCGTTTGTTATTGACCAGCAGCACGGGCGCATCCCCGCACGCCCCCATGCATTCGCCTTCCTTCAGCGTGAATTTTCCGTCGATACTCGTTTCATTGAAACCAATGCCCAGTTTTTTCTGGATATGCGCGACAGCTTCATTGGCACCGGACAGCGCGCAAGGAAGATTCGTGCAAATGGTTATCTTGCATTTTCCCAGCGGCTGCAAATTGTACATGTTGTAAAACGTCGCCACTTCATATACCGCAATCGGCGGCATTCCAAGATAACGCGCGACAAAATCCATTGTTTCAGTAGCAAGCCACCCTTTCTCATCCTGGGCGATGGCGAGCGCCGACATCACCGCCGATTGTTTTTGATCGGAGGGATACTTGGTAAGCTCGTGGTCGATTTTTTTTATGGACTCGGCGCTTAACATCTTGATAATTGTTTAACTGTCTGTGATGTCATCTGTCTATTTCGCCAAATACAATGTCCTGCGTCCCGATGATGGCTACGACGTCGGCGATCATGTGCCCGCGCGCCATTTCATCCAGCGCTGCCAGATGGGCAAAGCCCGGTGCGCGGATTTTCAGGCGATAAGGCATATTGGCGCCATCCGAAACCAGATAAATACCGAATTCGCCTTTAGGATGTTCGATCGCCGCGTAGGTTTCGCCCGGCGGCACGTGGAAGCCCTCCGTAAAAAGCTTGAAATGATGGATCAATTCTTCCATATTCTGTTTCATTTCAACACGGGCGGGCGGTGCAACCTTATGGTTATCGGTTATTACCGGGCCCGGGTTCTTGCGCAGCCAATCGACACATTGCTTGATGATGCGGTTGGACTGGCGGAATTCCTCGATTCGGACCAGGTAGCGATCATAGCAATCGCCGTTGACCCCTACCGGTATGTCAAAATCCATGCGGTCATAAACTTCATACGGCTGTTTTTTCCGCAAATCCCATTCCACACCCGAACCCCGCAGCATCGGCCCGGTAAAGCCCAGCGCTTTGGCGCGTTCCGGCGAGACTACACCAATTCCAACGAGTCGCTGTTTCCAGATCCGGTTGTCGGTAAGCAAGGTTTCATACTCATCCACATAGGTAGGAAACCGGTTGGTAAAGTCTTCGATAAAATCCAGCAACGAACCGCTACGATTTTCATTGAGCACCCTGGTGCTTTTTTCGTCATGGATTTTCGAGGCCTTGTATTGCGCCATGGATTCCGGAAGATCCCGATAGACGCCACCGGGACGGTAATAAGCCGCATGCAGTCTGGCCCCCGAAACCGCCTCGTAACAATCCATCAGGTCTTCCCGGTCGCGGAAAGCATAGAGAAACACGGTCATCGCACCCACGTCCAGCGCATGGGCGCCCAGCCATAAAAGATGGTTGAGTATTCGGGTAA
>JBDSOQ010000118.1:0-5008 GCA_039914755.1 Nitrosospira sp.
GGAAAGGCCCAGCATGCGTTTGTGCATCCAGTTGGATTCGGGATAGCGCGAAAAAAAATTTTTCCAGATGCCACCGCGCAGGAACGCCTTGTTGCCGTCATACCAACCCGCTGCCTTGGCCTGCTGCACCAGGTCGGCATAAATGTTGGCAGGCCCTGCGGGAAGCGTCCACTCGTTCATTTCTATATATGAAGTGGTTGGGAGATACACTACACCCCGGGTTTTCTCGACGGCATGATAGTCCCGGTAGTGCTGGGTGCGAATTATGGGCGACGCCAGCACTCCCTGTATAAAGTTATCCAGCCAGCCTTTTTCATATACCCACTGATAAGTTTCCGGCCAGATACCGAATTTTTCGATATCATCAAAATAGACGGCGGCATTGCCATGGCCGGTTGTGCTGTTTTCAGCCAGAGACTCTATGTACGCTACCGCTTCATCCGCCGGAGAAAACGGCAGCCGGTAACGCAACGCTTCGGAGATGGGAAACAGATCGAGTTTGCGCTCGTCCTCTTCGGTAGTGAAATAACCATCCAGTTCCGCCGCTGTTTTGCCCGCACAAAGAAAATGATAATCGTCCACGATCACGTAGCGGATACCGCAATCCGCTAACGCGGGAACTACCGTTGCTTCCCACACACGCTCGGTCAGCCATGCACCTTGTGGGCGCTGCCCCAGCTTCCTCTCCAGCTTATCGGAAAATGTCTGTATCTGCCCGATGCGATCACGGTTCGGAATCGCAGCCAGAACCGGCTCTGTATCGCCTGCACCGAATAGCTCGACCTGGCCGCGCATCACCATGTCCCGGAGCAGCGCCATGTCTTCCGGATAATGATCAAACAGATAATCCAGCAACCAGCCGGAAATATGCACCGCAAAACAAAAGCTGGGATATCGATGAAGGACCTGCAGGAAAGGCCGGTAACAGCGCAGGTGGGCGTCAGCCAGCACCTCTGGAAAATTGCCGACCGGTTGGTGAGCATGAACGCCGAAAAGAAGAGAGACGGGTCGGGACATCGAGTTCTCCTCAGAGAAAGCTTAGCCACTCGCCAGCGCCGCTACTTCCGGCCCAGGCTGGCGCTGGTCAGGTGAAATGCATCACGTTGCGTTATGTGGCCTGGAAAACCAATCCGGCTTTTCCTGGTCGAAATATCGCTCTCGGGCTTGCGCCGGCAATAATGTGCTGCAGGTTTTCTTCAAGAGGCGCGCCGCATTGTGCCCGAATCCTGAGCCACAACGCCGCCGCCGTGGCTGATAGGCTGATGTACGGATACGGGTACCGGCAATCTCAGTAAAGAATAGAGATTAGCCAGATTGTCCCGAAATAATTGATCGAAGCTCGACACTACGCTCGGCGGATTGTAATCACCCAGCCACCAGAACCAGTCGGAGCTTTCACATGAAGCGAGTTGACGTTCGGCTTTAGCTCTTTCCTCGTCGGTCAAGCGTTTGCTTTGCATCACCAGGTCATAGCTGTGCTTGGCCGCACAGAGCAAATCCCAGGCACGGTTTTTGTCCTGATCGCCGATCCATGTGGAAAATGTTCCGTACACCCAGCTCCCTGCCGTCAATACCGGCAAGCGGGCGACATCTGCCTGCTGGATGCTCCCCAGATAATCCTTATAAGTGGTCACCTCGATTGCGGGATGATTTTCAAGAATTCCGTAGAGATCATTAAGGAAGTAATAGCCGTTGTAAGGATAGTATTCCCACGCATTCTCGCCATCGAGAATAATACTTACCACTGGATTTTCCCCGGATAATGCGTTGCGGCCGATATCTTCGAGAGAGTGCACCAAATGCTCGGCGGCATCTCGCCCAAACCACTTCGAGTACTCGAAGCCGATCATGTCGGATAGTTTTTCGTCGCGAAAGAAGCACGTGACGCTATTGGCCTTACCTTCCACATGATAGGGCTTGTAGAGGTAGCGGCCTCGCTCCGGCAAGGGTCTGCCCCCATACGACTTGCGCAGGCTATTCGCCAGCACGTTTTCGCCGCTGGCACTCCATTGACAATCGTGGTCCGCAAGAATCTCAAGCATGGCCGTTGATATCGCACCTTCCGCAGGCCATACGCCGCAGGGCCTTATCCCGAAGCGACGCGCATGACTTTCGATAGCTGATGTCAACTGAAACGCGACACGGCCTTTCCCTCCAGGATAACAGTTTTCCACCGGCAGGCGCACATCGGGCATGTTATCGCGCGCGGAAGCAAAGTCTATCAATAGCGGCGCCAGGGGATGGTAATGCGGCGTGGTGGACAATTCGATCTGACCGGACTCAGCCAGCTTGCGATAGCGAGGAATCAATCCCTGTATCAACTCTCCGATCACATTGAGCAATTCCATCCGGTCGGCATGGCTGAAGCCTCTGTCCTGCGTCATCAATCGCACTACCGCCTCATTGGTCCTGCGTACGCTCTCGCCTGTCCATGCCAGGTGATACCACATGATCAGGTCCGCCAGATACTGGCCCGAAAGATAGGACAGTTCCGCCTCGCCGCGAGCCCGCAACGTTTCGTGCATATCATGCAACCGCTTGTAGGTCGGGTACGGTTGCATCATGGTAACGTGATTGCTGCGGAAACAACTGTCGAATGCCCGTATGCGATCTCGCGCGGAAACCTGCTCCAGATCGGGCGTCGCCAGCAAGCGCAAGAGCGGGTCCCGAAACTGACCCGACGCGAACTGCGCCGCATAATCCTCCAGTTGATCCAGCAGTACCGGCACGAAATTCACCACCGCTTTTATGGACGGATGCGCTTCAAGGTGGGACACCATGTCGCTGTAGTCCTTGATGGCGTGCAGATACACCCATGGCAAGGTAAATTCGCCAGTTTCGTAATTGCGATAATCCGGCTGGTGCATATGCCACAGCAAGACTAAATGTATTGGTTGCATTTCTATCCGATCCGATGGAAAGAGGCGTCTGGACAAGCCCCGCGTTCGGCGCAGAACCTGTTCGATCGCCACAAGTTGTTTGCTTTATGCCCCCGCTGCCTTATTTCATCCTGTTTATCATCTGACATAATGTATTTTCTGCCCCAGCATTTCCGGAGTAATAAGCGTAATGCCATTTTCGGTGACATAAAAGCGCTCGCGGTCCTGTTCCGGGTCAAAACCAGCCATCAGCCCAGGAGGAATTATACAATTCTTGTCGACAACGACGCGTCTCAGGCGCACATTGCGACCGATATCCACGTTGGGCAATATCACCGAGTCCTCGATACTGCTGTAGCTGCGTACCTGTACATTTGAAAATAACAGCGAGCGGCGCACGGTTGACCCACTGATGATGCACCCGCCGGAAACCATTGTATCCAGCGCCTGCCCGCGCCGGTCATCGTCGTCGAAAATAAACTTGGCGGGAGGCAATTGTTCCTGGTGAGTCCAGATCGGCCAATCCTTGTCATATAGATTGAGGTCTGGCGTAATACGGGTGAGATCCAGGTTCGCCTCACAATAGGCGTCTATGGTGCCGACGTCACGCCAATACGGCACACCCGATGCCATATTGACACAGCTGTGGACGAAGCGGTGGGCAAACACCCTTCCACGCGGCACCAGATACGGAATCATGTCCTTGCCGAAATCATGGGACGAATGCTCGTCGTCATGGTCATGAATCAACTGTTCGAAAAGAAATGACGCATTAAACACGTAGATACCCATGCTCGCCAGCGCATGCCCAGGCTGGCCGGGAATCGCGGTGGGCACCGAAGGCTTTTCTTCGAAACCGTTGACGCGCCATTCGTCATCGACGCTCATGATGCCAAGTCCGCTTGCCGTCTCCAAGGGCACGTCGTGACAGGCTATTGTCATCTCGGCGGACCTTTCGACATGGTCGGCGAGCAGCTTGCCATAGTCCATTTTGTAAATGTGATCACCGCCCAGGATCAGCACGTAATCCGGATTATGAACTCGAAGTATATCGATATTCTGATAGACCGCATCGGCGGTTCCCTGATACCAGGTTTCTTCGATACGCTGTTGAGCCGGCAATAACTCGACAAATTCATCGAATCGCCCATCGAGAAATCCCCAGCCGTGCTGGATATGGCTGATCAGGCTCTGCGCTTTGTACTGTGTTGCGATCCCGATACGGCGGATGCCGGAATTAACGCAATTGGAGAGAGGAAAATCGATAATGCGGAATTTGCCACCAAACGGCATCGCAGGCTTGGCACGCCAGTCTGTAAGCTGCCGCAAGCGGCTACCCCGCCCGCCAGCCAGTATCATCGCTACCGAATTACGCGTAATCTGACTGATATAACGCAAGTCAGCTCCTTTTGTCTAGAGAATCTCGCCTCTGAAGAAGTTCGCGGTAACGCACTCATCAATGGCTGAACCGCACCATTCAAATTGAGCCACCTGCTGTGCAGGCTCGAAACCAAAAAGAACCGCCCCCGGAAGCATCGTAGCAAGAAGCCCTCGTACAGGGTACGCCTGTGCCAGGATGCAGGAGCCTGCTTGGCGCCTCCATGCATCTCCACGGGGGCGCCATTTGCGGGCTCTCACCTCTCAGGAAATTCCTTCTACGTAAAAGCCCGAAGCTGCCTCGCATCCATTCGGAGCTTATCCAGAGACTCCTTGTGGCTGAACTTCTTCCCAAGTTCCATCAAGCTTGATATAGAACAGTTTTGGCTCGAACCCAAGCGAACGGGCAGTATCCCCCGCCTTGTAAAGGTCCTCCTTTACCGCACCGGCACCACAGTCCTCGTGAACGGAGAGCACAGCCACGTGGCTATCATGCAGCTTCTTCGAAAGCCCCAAATGAATTTCAAGCTGTTCCGTATTTGCCGCGCCCCCGGCGCATATTACCCGATCAAACGTTCCCTCTTTAACATTCAGGTGCTCAAGTAATTTTTCAATTGTGCCCTGAATCCGAAAGTCCATACATCCAAACACAGCGTGAGAACATGTATGCATCTGTTTTTCCTTATTTTATTTATTCCCGAGATACTGGGGCGAATCAATGAAGGGAAAGTGATTGTGCCCCTCTCCATATT
>JBDSOQ010000008.1:0-5974 GCA_039914755.1 Nitrosospira sp.
TCCAGCTCGGGATGATCGCGCAGCGTTTCCATCGTCCACAACAAGTCCGCCTGACGCACCGAGATTGTGAGCTCGCCCAATCGCTCGCTGGCGCTGACAAGTTTATCGGCCAGCACATCCTTAAGGCGAAAAGAGAGCGTTTCCAGACGAGAGGACGACATATATAACTCAGCGCGCGATGGTATTGGTGCGGTGTATTTTATTCTGCAGCTGGATGATGCCGTAGAGCAGAGCTTCCGCTGTCGGCGGGCAACCGGGAACATAGATATCGACCGGCACAATCCGGTCGCAACCGCGAACGACGGAGTAGGAGTAATGATAATAACCACCGCCGTTGGCGCAGGAACCCATGGAGATCACCCAGCGAGGTTCCGCCATCTGGTCGTACACTTTACGCAGTGCAGGCGCCATTTTATTGCACAATGTGCCCGCAACGATCATTACGTCCGATTGACGGGGACTTGGGCGGAATACGATACCGAACCGGTCGAGATCGTAACGCGAGGCCCCGGCCTGCATCATTTCCACCGCACAGCACGCAAGACCGAAGGTCATCGGCCACATCGATCCGGTACGCCCCCAATTGATAACCGAATCCAGGCTCGTGGTAACGAAACCCTTTTCCATCGCACCGTTGTTAGCGCTCATCATCTAATCCCACTCCAACGCACCCTTGTTCCATTCATAAATAAAGCCAACAACAAGAATGCCGAGAAAAACCATCATTGCGATAAAACCGAATAGACCAATCTCATTCAATACCACCGCCCATGGAAACAGGAATGCGATCTCCAGATCGAACAGGATGAACAGGATGGCCACGAGATAATAACGCACGTCGAATTTCATGCGTGCATCTTCAAAGGCTTCGAAGCCACATTCATAGGGAGACAGTTTCTCGCTGTCCGGACGATTGGGCGCAAACAACCAGCCAAGCGACATCGCCAGAATGCCGACAACAAGGCCAATCAGAATAAATAGCAGAATGGGAAAGTAATTTTCAAGCATGTGTAATCAAAAGTTAGGACCGGAACAGGTAGCCTTCATATGCCTGACCTGACTCTCAGCCTTATTACATCAGATGGTGCCGACGGCGAGACTCGAACTCGCACAGCTTTCGCCACCGCCCCCTCAAGACGGCGTGTCTACCAATTTCACCACGTCGGCAGCCTGCTTGAGCCCTAATCCAAAGCCTAACCTGATTAGAACCCAATTTCAGCCAATTGTTCAATCAGCTCATCATTAAAATCATTCCGGGATTTCGATCGCCTTGGAAGGCATCCCTTCATCCACGGATTGTACCGGAGCCTCCTCCGCCGGCTTGACTGATTGAGCCGGGATCGCTTTATCCATGACCCCACCCGTTTCGGTCTTGTGGCTGGAAAGATAGGTAAGCCCGAGGCTGGTAATAAAAAAAACCGCGGCCAACACGCCGGTTGTCCTGCTAAGAAAATTTGCCGAACCACTGGCGCCAAACAAACTTCCTGATGAGCCGCTGCCAAATGCAGCACCCATATCGGCGCCCTTGCCGTGTTGCAGCAGAACCAGCACGATTACGCTGACAGCCGACAAGAGGTGTAGTATCCAGATGAGTGTTTCCAAAGCCTACTCCAAAATGAATTAATTTTTAGCCGCGCTGCAGATGGCGATGAATTCGTCGGCAACAAGCGATGCGCCGCCGATCAACCCACCATCGATGTCGGGCATGGCGAATAGCTCAGCGGCATTGTTCGCCTTTGCGCTGCCGCCATAAAGAATCTGTAGACCAATGGCCACTTCGGAACTGTTGGCGGCAATTCTATTGCGAATAAACGCATGTACTTCCTGGGCCTGCTCCGGCGTAGCCGTTTTACCTGTACCGATGGCCCATACCGGCTCATAAGCCAGTACCGACTTGGCAAGCGCATCAATACCCGCCAATTCGATTATCGCATCCAGTTGCTCTACCACAACTTGCTCGGTAATGGCAGCCTCACGCTGATCAAGGGTTTCGCCAACACATAAAACGGGCGTCAAGCCAACTGACTGAGCCGCCCGAAACTTGAGCGCCACGGTATGGTTATCCTCACCATACAAGGCGCGTCGTTCCGAGTGACCCACAATTACATAGTGGCAGCCGAAATCCATCAGCATAGCCGCTGAAACTTCACCTGTGTAAGCGCCCTTGTCATATTGGCTCACGTTCTGGGCGCCCCAGCGAACATGAGTCGCCTGCAATATCGATTGTGCCTGCGACAGATAAGGATAAGGTACGCACACGGCCAAACTGGTCCCGCTCATCCCTGCGGTTCCGGCGATCACCGCATTCAGCAAATCCCGGTTCTGCACCGTTCCACCATGCATTTTCCAGTTACCCACAACCAACTTTGAACGCATAGCCATAGGAAGCCGCCTTTGAACTGGAAAGCTGCGAATGTTACCTGTGAATGAATACGGGGTCAATCACGAGGCAAACAATATCACAGGGTACAAAAGCAAGAAATTTGCGAAAACGGCACGGATGAGGCAGAAAGAATAAAATGAGGGCGCGCCATGACGGCTGTTCACAGGTGCGCGAGGAGACCGCAGTTATCGGTCATACGGAAAAAGCGCCTGATAGACCCATTCCCGATCTATCCGAAACGTCCGGTAATGTAATCTTCCGTCTGCTTGTTTTTCGGTTTGATGAAAATTGTGTCAGTGACGTCGAACTCGATAAGCTCGCCCAAATACATATAAGCGGTGTAATCCGATACGCGTGCCGCCTGCTGCATATTGTGAGTCACGATAAGGATCGTAACCTTATCCTTCAGATCGGCAATGAGCTCTTCTATGTTGGCTGTGGCAATTGGGTCAAGTGCGGAAGTGGGCTCGTCGAATAGCAGGATTTCAGGATCGGTTGCAAGTGCCCGGGCAATACACAAGCGTTGCTGCTGGCCGCCTGAAAGGTTGTAGGCAAGCTGATTCAAACGATCTTTTACTTCTTCCCAAAGCGCGGCGCCGCGCAATGCCTCTTCAACCTTCTCGTCCAGTATGGCACGCTGCCGGACACCTCGCACGCGCAAGCCATACGCAACATTCTCGTAGATGGATTTGGGAAACGGATTGGGTTTCTGAAATACCATGCTGATGCGCATCCGTACCTCAATCGGATCCACGCTACGTGAAAGAATATTGACATTGTCCGGATGCAGAATAATATCGCCCACATAACGATTGCCGGGGTAGAGATCGTGCATACGGTTGAAACAGCGTAGAAAGGTGGATTTGCCGCATCCCGATGGGCCGATCAATGCGGTTACCTGTTTTTCATGCAACACCATGTTGATGTTTTTAAGCGCGGAGAATGCGCCATAATAAAAACTCAAGTTTCTGACTTCAGACTTGTACCGAACAGGCGCGGCATCCAATCCGAGATGCTCGACCGCTGATTTTTCTACCATTTTAGGTTCTTGCGCATACGATAGCGCAGATAAATGGCTATCGCATTCATTGCGAGGGTCATCACCACCAGTACCAGCCCCGCGGCTGCAGCGTTGGCCTGAAACTCTTCTTCAGGCCGGGAGACCCAGTTGAACATCTGAATGGGCATCACCGTGAACGGAGCCATCAGCCAATCGAAAGATAGAAAAGGGAATTCAGCTTTAATGGGAGATGGTGGCAAAAACGCGATAAAAGTCAGCGCCCCAATGGTGATGATTGGCGCGGTTTCCCCAATTGCACGCGCCAGACCAATAATAACGCCGGTTAAAATACCGGCAGCGGAATAAGGAAGCAGATGATCGGATACAGTCTGCCATTTGGTCGCCCCGAGAGCATAGGCGCCCTCCCGGATGACCAGTGGAATGGCGCGTATGGCCTCCCGCGTCGCCACGATGACTACCGGCAGGATCAATAACGCCAACGCGAGGCCAGCTGAAAGAATGCTTTGACCAAACCCGAATTGATGTACAAACAGGCTTAATGCCAGCAGCCCGTAAATAATGGACGGAACGCCGGCAAGGTTGGTAACGTTTATTTCGATGATCTCGGTAATAATATTTTTGGACGCATACTCTTCCAGATAAATTCCGGCGCCGATACCCATCGGCACGGCTGCCATCGCAGTCACCAGCATGACCAGAATGGTGCCGACCCAGGCGGAAAGTATGCCCGCCGATCCGGGGCGGCGGGATGGGAAAGAAGTAAAAAAATCCCATGACAAACGCGGCATTCCCTCTATAAGCATATGAGTGAATAACGCCATGAACGTAAGTACCGCAATCATCAGTGCCAACACGCCGACAATCATGAAAATCAAATCCCACAGCTTATGGCGCGCAATGATCGTGCGGATTTCGCTCAGATCTTTATCGTCTCTCATCCAGTGGTTCCAGGAAAGGACGAAGCGCGCTTATCAGAAAGCCCCGAGACTGAACAGCCGGAAAGGTAGGAAAAAGTCATTTTGTCAAATAGCAATAGGATCAGTAATCGCGCTGATTTTAATACACTTCGCGATAACGCTTACGCAGAACATGCCCGATGATATTGAATGCCAATGTCAATAGCAGTAATGTAAGCCCGGCGGCAAAAATAGTTTGATAGCCAATGCTGCCGTGAGGCAGGTCACCCAGGCTTACCTGTACGATGTAGGCGGTAATGGTAGCTGCAGGTTCCATTGGATTCCAGGTGAGATTGGGTTGCATGCCGGCAGCTATCGCCACCACCATCGTTTCACCCACAGCACGGGAGATACCAAGTATATAAGCAGCGGCTATGCCCGAAAACGCGGCAGGCATCACTACCCTTATCGCCGTCTGGAACTTCGTGGCCCCCATCGCGTAGGAGCCTTCCCGCAAATGCATGGGCACGGAACGCATGGCATCTTCAGCCATGGAGCTTACATAGGGGATAATCATGATGCCCATCACCAATCCGGCGGAAAGAAGACTGAAACCAGGCAAATCCGGGAAAATCTTTTGTAGCAGGGGCGTTACAAATAGTAATGCGAAATAACCATACACGACAGTTGGAACACCGCCCAGCAACTCGAGAAACGGCTTGGCAACTTCACGCACGGCAAAAGGCGCAAATTCGGAAAGATATATGGCGGTGATGGTGCCCAGGGGGATAGCAACCAGGAGCGCCACGGCGGAACTTACCACAGTACCGGATATGAGCGGGAGGATGCCGTAATGTGCATCATCGAACAGTGGCGTCCATTGGGTATCGGTCAGAAATTCCCAAAGCGGGACGTGTTCAAAAAATACAATTGATTCCTTTACCAGCATCGCCACGATAGCAACGGTAATCGCGACCGAAACAAATGCCATCAGGAACAGTAGCGCTTCAATAAAACGCTCGCCCAGATGACGGCGATAGCTATACCCGAGTCTTTTGGGGTGGGTGATTTCGTCGGGAGGATGTGCTGTCGCAGGCAACTGCATTTTAAAAGGGACGGTCCTTGGGCAGGGCTACATATTACGATGGGTATATTACAGTTTCGTGACACATCGGAACAGTGCCAGAAGGGCTCAGTGAACCTTTCCACCATTCAACCTGAATCCGGCAGTTGACCGCCCATTTGCCAGCTTATCTGTCAACCAGGTGCCATAACCGAAAAAAAGATTTTTCGTAATCCTGTGAGCTTCACCTCTTTGGCGAGCTCGCTGCGGGGCAGATCCGGGAAAGGACGCGCGATCAGACTATCGCACATCCAGCCCGGAGATGGAAGCGGACCCTTCCATCGTATTTGTCTCGGCAAGTGCCGGTGTTTCGGCACTATTGCTCGATGCAAGTAAAACCGCTGCTCCCCGCATGAACACGGGAAACAGCGGTTCGGGTGAATGGATGAGGTGTGGCAGATGCGGTAGCGGTAGCCGGAGCGATCCACTCACTCCTCCTCATCCTCCTCGTCGTCATCCTTCTTTTCGGGCTTGAGGACCAGTTTGCCCTGCTTCTTGCTCTCGTTCAAGTCGGTCTCGGGGGCCTCCTTGTGCACCAGGTTCTGATGGCA
>JBDSOQ010000230.1:0-6067 GCA_039914755.1 Nitrosospira sp.
CCTTCAAATGGATAGATGGGGGTTTCGGTCCATTGCCAGACGTTACCGACAATATCGTAGAAATCTCCCTGGGGAAATTCATTGACCGGGTGAGCGGATGCAAAATGATCGAGATGAATATTGGCTGACGCAGGTCCAGCAGCGGGAAGTTCGGATACCCCGGCCATATCGTAAAGACGATACCATTCATCTTCCGTCTGCAGCCGGTACGGTTGACCGCTTGTTGCCGCTTTCCAGTTGCAAAATGCCTTTGCTTCATGATAATTCACTTCAGCCGGCCAGTCCCAAGGCATGGGTATTTCTTCGGTCATCAGGCGCAATCGCCACTCGGCGCCTTGCCTGACCCAGAAAAGGGGATATTCCGCGCGAGTATGACATCGCCAGGCACGGCCTTCTTCTTCCCAGAAACTTTCGGTGCCGTAGCCGTTCGCCTGGACGAAGGCAAGGAACTCCTGATTGCTTACCAGGTATTTGCCGGTTTTAAAAGCCGCAACTTCCGCCACATGGCTGCCATACTCATTATCCCATCCATAGGTGGGATCGGCTTTGTCTTTACCAAGACGCACGGTGCCCGAAGTCACATTGATGAGGCGGTTTTGGGGCGCCGGGCCGGACTTCCGGCAAGGTTCCCATGCTGGATGCGGTTTGACATGTTCGATTGCATGCTGCCGGATGAGTACGGATGACGTCTCAAGATGGATGAGCTCGTGCTCGATACACATCATGATGGTCCACCAGGGGTTATCCCAGCCTATCGGCAAGCTAAGTGGCGTGTCCCTGATAAGCTGGTCCACGACATCGCGCACCGTATTGCGGTAAGCCCGCACTTCTTCGACGGACGGCCAATCGTAATGGGTCGTGTCCAGGTCATCCCAACCCATTTCGTCGACGCCTACCGCGAACATGGATTCCATCCTGGGGTTGATCCGTTCCGTGATAAGCCCCGCAAGCAGCAGCTTGTTTGTAAAAAAAGTAGACGTATGGCCCAGGTAAAAGACTAGCGGATGACGCAACGGAATCGGTTTTTTGAAATAGGCTTCATCGCCCTGCAATGTCTCAAAAAGCTGCTCGTAGCGATCCAGCGTGGCGTGAAAATATTCGCGTATCTCCTCACGTTTTGCAGCGACATTATCGCCAGAAAGAACGGGCGTTCTCGGGAAAAGCAATTTTGGCATCATGCGTAATTTTGGAATTTCAGAAGCGGACTGGACGGGCATTATGCCTTTTTTTGCGCTCAGATTCATATTCAACCTCGGGTATGAATTGCCTCGATAAAGTAAAGAATAAACCAGGAAGTGTACACCTGGATACATTGCCGCAACATTGCCTTAAACCTGAATCCCCCACTCAGCCGCTCATTTTTTATTCATTTTCCACTTAGCGGCATGATCCAAAGAGACTTTCTACAATTTTTTTGCACTCCTCGACCTCGTCTTTTTGGTCGGTTCGCTACAGCACGGATAGATTGGATCGCCTGAGGGAAAATCAGCGTATCCGGACTGGAGGACCAAGGCTAAACCACTAAATAACCAGACGGCACCCAGCGAGTCGAGCCGATGCATCATTTTAGATCAACCGTCGAACAGATATTTTATCTTCGAATTCGATTCCGATGACGGGAATGAGTTCCTTCACCTGTCTTTCCCTTCCTTGCATTCCGCCTTTTGGAACTGGATTGTGCGTGTATAGCCGCAAAGTGGAGGTAAAGGATGTGCATGAAGCAAGAGAGTAGCGCAAATAAGAAAAAAAATGAACGCCTTCGACGATTCAGGCAGGGTTACCTTGGCAGCCTGTCCGGCTGCGTGATGTAACGGGCTCTGGATCAGGCTCAACGATAGGTGAACTCTTGCCGCGCTGTACCGAAAAATCGATATTGTTGATGTGAGGGGATACGGCCATAATTTATCGCAGGCTGACGCCTATTTTCGAGAAGGCGCCTAAATATACCCAGATGGCTATGCTCGCTTGGGTACTCGCATTTTTACCGGCTCTGTCATCGGCAGGGAATGAGCGAGTGGATATCGCCCGTTTCTCACGTGGTGACCTGACCGGCTGGAAGCCGAAGATGTTTTCCGGTTCGACCCAATATGCCTTCACGAACGAAAACGGACGAACCGCGCTGCGTGCGCAGAGCAATGCCACCGCTTCGGGACTCTATCGCGAGGTGAACATCGAACTCGGCAAGACACCTATCCTTAACTGGACGTGGAAGACCGACAACATACTGGCGGGGGTGGATGAGCGCACTCGGGCAGGCGACGATTAACCCGCACGCGTCTATGTCATCTTCTCCGGCGGCATGATGTTCTGGCGCACGCGCGCCATCAATTATGTATGGTCAAGCAGGCGGCCGGTCGGTAGTAGCTGGCCTAATGCGTTTACGGGTAATGCATACATGATCGCAGTAGAATCGGGCTCTGAGCGGGCCGGTCGATGGGTTGAGGAGCGCCGCGACGTTCTTTCCGATTACCGGCAGGCTTTTGGTGAAGAGCCTGGCCCCATTGATGCCGTGGCAATCATGACCGATACGGACAATACAGGCACAGCTGCAACCGCCTGGTATGGAGACATCTGGTTTAGCTCGAAATAAAAATTGGTGCTTATCGATATCGTGAAATTGCGCCCTCTTTTCCTGTCTGTTCCTATTATTATTGTGAATGCTACCGCTCGCCAACGTCATCGTCACCGTCACCGTCACCGTCATTGGGATATGTTGCGTTTCATCGCCAACCTACGCCGAACTTGATCGAGGGTACTCCATGGAAGAAATAGAGCTTCGTCATGAGCGCATGGCGGGCGATGGCATAGATCTTCATGTTGTCGCCGCCGGAAAGGGGCCGGCGGTCATTTTGCTCCATGGCTTCCCCGAAAATTGGCGCTCCTGGTTGCATCAGATCCCGGTCCTGGCTGCCGCGGGCTTTTCAGTACTGGTGCCGGATATGCGGGGATACAATCTTTCAGGACGTCCGGTGGAGCGAGACGCTTATAAATTAGATCGCCTTGTTGCAGACATCGCTGCTCTGGTGCATGCAACCGGCTACCCCCGAGCCCATATCATCGGGCACGACTGGGGCGGTATTATCGCGTGGTCGTTCGCAGACCGGTATCCCGAGCTGGTGGACAAGCTTGTGATCCTTAATGCGCCCCACCCCAAAATCTATCTCGAAAAAGTGCGGCATCTGCCACAAATGCTCAGGAGCTGGTATGTGCTCTTTTTTTTACTGCCACGCTTACCCGAGCTTATGCTTTCAGCCAATAACTATCAGGCAATACGCGATATGTTCCAACTGCGCCCGGCACGAAGAGGAGCTTTCGGCGAACGGGATATCGAGCATTATATCGAAGCGCTTTCACAGCCGGGGGCGCTTACCGCCGCACTTAATTACTACAGGGCAAACGTGCCTGGAGGCTTGCGCAAGTTTGCTCAAGATGAGCGTATCAACGCGGAAACTCTTGTGATCTGGGGAGAACTCGACCCTGCGTTAGGACCCGAGTTACTTGACGGGCTTAGCAATGTTGCATCTCACGTCCGGGTTTATCGAATCCCGGATGCGAGCCATTGGGTACAAAATGAGGCGCCTGCGGAAGTTAATCAGGCACTCGTGGATTTTTTAAAGGGTGAAGACATCAAAACTTCCCGTTAAGAGACCGGTACCGCTACTCAGAGAGAACTTTCGTGAAGTCGATATTACTCTTCCCGTTTTCAACTATGCTGTAAACGATATTCGGAGAAATTTTGGGCGCCAAGTGGATGTCATCGCTCATTCCGGAAAGTGCTTTCATAATCGAAGGGAACAAGGCCATGAAACGATATCTATTATCCTTCTGTATGTTGTTGAGCGCATGCGTCGGGCTACCGTCTGCAGTCAGGAATGTGCCCGTTGCAGATATTACCTATCGTCAGGCGAGCCGGGACCTGAACCAATACAAGGATACATCTGTCCGCTGGGGCGGGGTCATAATCGATGTAGACAATGAAGAAAATTTCACTCTCGTACAAGTATTGTCCTATCCCCTTAATTATTATGGCCGACCCCAGCTAAGCAAATCGGCGGAAGGGCGTTTTGTCATTAAAAGCAGCGAGTTTCTTGACCCGGCCGTTTATGCAAAAGATCGGGAAATCACGGTGGCAGGAAAACTTGAAGGCGATATCCAGCGTATGATAGGAAAGAAGACCGTGCTGCTGCCATTGCTGACTTCTCAAGCCCTTTATCTATGGCCGGTTTATCAAAATGATCCTTATGGCTATGGCTATGGTTATAGAGGCATGGGTGGTTATGGTTTTAATCCCTATATCGGATATGGATATTATAGCAGCCCATTTTATTGGGGCGGGTACTATGGACCATACTGGTAAAATGTGGGCCTGATATTAGGGTCCTGAAGCCATCCGGGCGCCACCGTTATCGATTTTCCACGCCGCCACATGGGTGGCATTCGGCCCGGATGCTCGACTTTTCCATTTCGTTCACCGATAGCTCTCGAAATACCCCCGCTTGATGCACAAACTTCTCCTTATTTCGATAAGCTTGCTGGCCGTTGTCCTTTTGGTACTGGCGGCTGCATTATCGCTCGCCATTGAAGACCACCCGCGTATCGAGCGCCAGGTCATTCTCACGCCAGAGCATATAGGCCGCGCCAAGCAGATCATCGATGCGCATCGTTACTGGGTGAGGCCAGGCATGCTTGCAGTCGCCAACATAACGTCCTCCGATGTTGATCTTGCCGCAAATTACCTGGCGCATCGTTTTGGAAAAGGCAGCGCGCAGGTAATCCTTGCCGATGGTAGCGCGGTCGTCCGCCTGAGCCTTCCTATGGCGACAGTTCCAATTAATGGCTATATAAATCTTGCGGCATCGGTGATAGAGGTAGATGGAAAACCACAACTCCAGTCAGTGCAGGTAGGGAAACTCATGCTGCCTGATGTGCTTACACAGGTACTCGCTCTTCAGTTCATGGACTGGCTGCGGCGCAGCGACGAATATAAAGCTGGGCTCGATTCGCTGAAACGGATCAAATTGTCGCGCAACGAATTGGGTATCGTTTATCGTTGGGCAGGTGGTTTTTCCAAGGGTATGCGGGCTTCGATCATTGATAAACAGGAGCGCGAGCGCCTGCTCCGTTATCAATCGATCCTGGCCGCGAATAGCATACGCAATGAAGCCGTAATGCCTCTATCCGAAATCCTGCCTCCACTGGTCCGCGTTGCCGCGGCCCGCTCGGTAAACGGAGACGCGTTGGCGGAAAATCGCGCGGTAATCCTGGTCGTGGCATTTCACGTACTGGGCGTCTCTTTGAAACGGATTCTTCCAGAAGCAGCGAACTGGCCCCGGGCTGCGCCTCAGAGCATTACGCTCGACGGACGTGATGACTTTGCAAAACACTTCATGGCCTCTGCCGCTATTGCGGCCTATGCCGACACCATGCTATCCGATGCGATCGGGCTGTATAAGGAGATCGAGGATTCCCTGCATGGCAGCGGCTTCTCATTCAATGATATTGCCGCTGACCGCGCAGGTACAAAATTTGGGGAAAAGGCGGTAATAAGCGAAGCCTCCGCACTGCAACTTCAACGTCGGGTTGTTTCAGGGCTCAAGGACGCGGATCTGATGCCTTTGTGGTCGGATTTGCCTGAATTCATGTCTGCAATGGAGTTCAAGCAACGCTTCGGCGGAATCGATGCGCCAGCCTACCAGGGAATGATGCAGAAGATCGAGCAACGCGTCGCGGCTTTGCGCGTGCTGCAATAAGAATTGCGGGAATCGCCACGTTTCTTGAAAGCGCCAGTTGGCGCTAATCGAGCTGGCGATCAAGTGTGCGCTTGCGCTTGAATCTCAATTTTCGGGAGGAAAGGGTAACGCGAAGAAGTGATGCTCTGGGGCGCTATCCCCGCATCAAAGGCATGATAGCCAAGTATTAGTAGGGGCGGAGAAAAACTTCAACAAGAGTCAATGCGCTGGCGAGAGCGATAAAACCATGGATGCGCTTGCAGCGCTTCAACTTGTTGTACGCCGCCCCATACTCGCTATGGCTGGCTACGCAGTAGGGCGCTTACAGCCTGTTGAGG